>JBAXMA010000092.1:0-9207 GCA_037134535.1 bacterium | reverse complement strand
AGACCATGGGCCAACGTGGATGGGAGAAGATTGAACCACGGATTACACGGATGTCTCCGTGGCCTCTGTGGTTAGATCCGAATTGTGATGAAGTGATCATATAGGCAGAAGATCGGATCGGAGAAGACTTTACCACGAAGTTCACGCCCGCCTGCCCCCCGACCGAATCGGGCGGGGCGGGCACGGAGGCACGGAGAAGAGAAGAGAGACGGATGGAGTGTTTTGTTGTTTTCGTCAGCGAGGCGCTGCCAAAAACTACAAAACGATCTGCCGGAGGAGTCGGAGGAGATAAGATGTTCTCTTGCTCTGTGAACTCTTCCGAGAAAGCCGTGACGGGAATGACGTGCGCCGCGCACGACATTACCAACACACTCCTCTTATCTTCTCCGACCTCCGGTAACTGCGTGGTTAGATCCTAATCAATTCGGAAAGAGAGAACCCCAGATAAGCGCAGATGAACGCGGATGGGGGAAGAGTCACACTGCAAGCCGGCATGGTCGATTCCGGTATCTGCGTGTACTCGACTCACTTAGTCGCGGCCGGCGCCGGATGCGCACACGTTCAATGTTGAACGCTGAATGTTTCGTAAGTGCATGGGCCGCTTGAGGTTTAAAACTGTCCATGCTGACGTGGTGGAGTCGCTGTTCAGTCTGAGCGACTTTGTATTGAGTCATGCCGGACAAATCGCGAGCAAGCTCGCTTCCTACATGGCCGGTGCAAGTTAAGCTGCGGGATTTGTCAGAGGCTCATTCGAAAAGAGAGAGCCGCAGATGGACGCGGATGACTGTAGCCACGGCGCTCAGTCGCCGTGCGCAGCTGAGCGAGACGGCCAGGGGCAATCGTCAGCAAATGATCGACAATGCAGCCGCCGGGGACGGCGGCTGCCACCTGTGCTTTGCGCTTGGTTGTGCGTTCGGCCTGCCGTGGACAGGCATCAGGGTACTCCTCTTAGTCGCGCCCTCTCGTAGTCGCTCTTTCCGGGAATCTGGCGGGTTCCGGGAACGACTAGGAGTTGCGACCGGGGGTAACGACTATCCGTGACATCCGTGTAAACCGTGAATAAGCGCAGATGGACGCGCATGACTGTAGCCACGGCGCTCAGTCGCCGTGCGCAGCTGAGGGAGACGGGACAAGAACATCGAACATTCAATCCGTCAGCTGATGGAAACTTCCACCGTCGAACGAAGAACAGTGGATTCAATGTTCAATGACCGGCAGATGCACCGTAAAGATACTGCCCTTCCCCGGTTCGCTCTCCACCTGTATTCTTCCGCCATGGCCATGGACAATATGCCGGCAGAGAGCGAGTCTCAATCCGATGCCGGGCACTGACTCGCGGCCGGATCCACGGACCCGGTAGAACTTCTGAAAAATCTTCTTCAACTCGTTCTTATCAATACCGGGACCATTGTCTTTGACGGACAAGGCAATCCCGCCGCCTTCACTGTCGCGCGCGACCAGTACTTCTACTTTACCGGGGGTCAGTCCGTGACCCGCTACATTCTTCGAATATTTCACTGCGTTGTCCATCAGGTTGAAAACAACCTGTCCCACCGCCACCGGATCAGCCATAACGGCCGGCAGATCCGGCTCTACCGTCAGACTTATAAAATCCATGGGCATGTCTGTCTCTGCCGCCAGGCTGCCGGAGAATGATTCCACTGTCTGCCGCACCACATCGCCAATGTCCGTTCTTCGCAATTGATACGCCAGCGCATTTTCACCGAACCGCACAAAGAACAGCACACGCTCAACAAGATGACCAAGCCGTTTTGATTCCCCGATGATTGTCCCGAGGAACTGCTTCTGTCTTCCCGGATCCTCCACACGCCCAAGGTACAGACTCTCGGCCAGCATCCGCATGGATGCCAGAGGCGTGCGCAGATCGTGCGAAATGCCGGCCACGTAATCGCTTCTTTCCTTGAGCCTTCGTGTTTCGGCAGCGGCGTGGCGAAACACCACCCAGGCTCCGGCCAGAACGCCCAGAGCAAGCATCAGTATTCCCCACTCCTTGAGGATCAGCCTGAGGGCCGTGTTCCTCATCAATATACCGGGGTCGGCCGCATAAGCACTCAGCGTTATGCCGTTAAACGGCCACTCAAGTGAACAGGATGCAAGAAAACCATCCTTCTGACCGGCAGCTCGACTCTTTGCCCCGCTTCTGTCGGCATGCTCAATCCGCACTGCTATTCCATGCTCGGTCGCCAGGCGATCTGCGAGTTCTTTGACAAAGCGCTCCAGGCGCGCCTTGTCGACTTTGAAACCACCCACTATCTCGCTGCCAGTTCCATCCCTGGGACCAAGAGTGAAAGGCGTTCCGCGAATCACGAGCCACATCTGTCGCGCAGGAACCCCGTTGTTACCAATCTCACGCGTCACTGCATCCATCACCGCCCCGCCCTCGGCTGACACAAATGTCAGATTCCTTTCCTGCTCATGGAGCAGAACCGTCAGCTGCTTTGCCCGCGCCGCGGCACGGCGCTCGTAACCCGGCACGTTCCCGCCTGCCGTGGAAACGCGATCAACAGGCGCCGTACGCTCTCCACGCTCACGCGCACCCTTGATAAGTTCCGCGAGGTCATCTCTCTGGGAAAGTGTGATATTGCAGTAGAGCGGCACAACTCGTTCAAGAAGTTCGATCTCGCTTTCGACCGCAAGCCTTTGCCATCGCCCGCGTTCGGCGGGCGAATCCCGTTCCGCGGCAAGCTTGTAAATGCCTGTCAGTTCCTTCATTGCCGCCAGGCTGTAAATGTTGCCGTCTGCATCCCGGTCGGTCTTTACCCTGTCATTCGCCAGCGGCATGTCATCGCCTTGTGTGCCGGCATAGCCGGCGACCTGGCGAAACGCCCCTGAGGCCAGCTTGAATTCACCCAGATCCCGATAGCAGCGACCCACGCCCATGGTGGCTTCCGCCATGATCGGGAATGACATGTCCGGGGCGGCAAGAATCTTCTCGTATTCGCGCACGGCTTTTTCCGGCTTCTCTTCTTCACTGCGGAGAGAACGTATTCTTGCCAGCGCTTCTGCGGCACCTGCTGTTGTAGCGGTGGAATCAGCCTGCCTGCCCTCTTCTGTTCCGGATCGATTCAGAAAAGATGGCGGATAAATCAAACTGTCATTAAGCCTGACTATGTATATCTGGTCAACGGGCGGAAAGGTCTGCCGGATGCTGGCGGCGACAGTCAACCACCCTGACACATTTTCCTGCGCCATGGAACCGGCAGCCGTTTTCAAAATCTCTGCATGCACCGCACCAAGACGGATCATGAGGGTCTGCGAAACAGTCCTGACAGTCCGCTCCGCGGCTGATTCCAGCTGTTTCTGAATGTTCTGCTCTCTATCCCTCACCGCCACCGCAGCAAGCATGCTGAGAATGGCAGTGGGAAACACAACAAGAGCAATGACGTAGAGAATAAGTCGACTGCGCATAAAAAGACCATAGACTTTAGACCATAGACATTAGACCATCCACGGCTGCATCATGCACGATCTAATAGCGGCGTCGGGGCTTGTGCTTCGTAGCGAAGGCCGCCTTCGCGAAGTAGCAAACTCCGCCCTCCAGTTTTACAGGCCAATCAGCCTCTTCTGGAGTGGCGAGCTATGCGAGCCCGTTCCTAACGCAGCCGTATCAGACCATCGAACTGCCATCACATAAGGTTTGACATAATCTGCCGGTCTGCCTGAGCCAAGTGGGTCTATGGTCTATGGTCTATGGTCTATGGTCTATGGTCTATGGTCTATATTTCAAGCCCAAGCAACCATAGTTTAACCTTCTCGGCATCTTGCCCGGAAGGATCAAGCTCGAGGAACTTCTTGTAGTGATATTCAGCTTTTCGCATGTCTTTCAGGTACTTGTCATAGAGAATACCCAGATTATAATGCACGTCCGGCGCCCTGGGCTGGGCTTCAAGGACCTTGTTGAGCGCATCAACAGCTTCACTATACATTCCAACTCTGGTGTAGAGCGCCCCGAGATTGAACAGCAGATTACTTCTTTCCTTCCTGAACTCTTCAATCTCCATGGCAACTCCGGCGAATCTCTCGCGCTCACCCGCCTGTTTCTCTATTGCCCGCGCCGCTTCAGCAAGCAGCTTATCTTTCTGTTCAAGATCCTTCCTTGCCACTGCCAGTTTCTGGTTTGCGCTTACCGCCTCCCTGCTTTGCGCGTCCAGGGCAATGACTGCCTTCTTGAGCACGGCATTGTCCTCTGCAAGTTTCTGCACCGTCTTCCTGGCATCTGCATTTGCCCCGGCAGCGGTCTTTCCTTCCTCACTCGCCAGTTTCCCGGCCTGCTGCTGTTTCTGGAGTTCCTGTTTCAGCAGAGCATTCTCCTGCTGAAGCCTCTTGAAGAGATCAGATTGCTCCGGCACAGCCGTACCGGTGCTGACGGATGCAGATCGGGCCTGTAGGCGGACCACTTCAGCCTTCAGCTTGACGACTTCCGAATCAAGCGTACGTTTTTGTTCCCGCAACGTAAGGTTTTCGTCAAGCGTGGTCGCGAGGTCCGATCCGGCACCACCGCTTCCTTCCACTTTTACTGCTCGCGTCGCAGCCGCCTCCCGCTGCGCGGCATCAAGGGCCTTGACCTTTGCCATCAGATCGCTGTTGATTTTACCGGCATCCTCGAACGACTTACGAACTTCGGCATTGTCCTGACGCAACTTGATATTGTCCCTGATCACCCTGTCATAGGCCTCGGCACTGATACCATTTTTGGACTGGACAGCCTGCCCTGGCGCGACTTCTGCGCCCCCTGCAACTGGAGCCTCTTTCCATTTGGCCGCATCATCCACTGCCCATAAATAGCGGGCGTCAGCCGGTTCCGCTTTCTCCTGCGCATTCAGGAGAAGAAGAAAGACATTAGACCACAGACCATAGACCATAGACCTGAAGATGAAACGCCCACGGTATCCTCTTGTAGTCATATAAGATCTCATATTTGTCATCAGTCTCTCTTGGTCTAATGTCTAATGTCTAATGTCTAATGTCTATGGTCTAATCTTGACTTCCTTGTCCGACACCCTGACCTGAACATTCGTCCCGTTGCCGCCGCTTGCGCGCAACTTCAAGCCATTGTCTCCATCCGCCATCTGCAGAAAAGGCTCCTCGCCTGTGATGATCCTGGGCGTAAGAAAAACAATTGTCTCCGTCTTGATATTCCTGGTGTCTTCAGACCTGAATAACCGGCCCAGGAGGGGAATACTGCCCAGTATCGGCACACCCAGAGTAGTCATTCTCTTCTCTGTCTTTATCATGCCGCCGATGATGATGGTCACCCCGTCCTTGACCATTACACTGGTCGAAGCCTCGGACTTCTTTACGACAGGTATACCGACTATTCCCTCTGTCCCCGGCGCCGCATCATACCAACCGTCAAGAGTGCTGATGGTAGGCTTGATGGTCATACTGATCAGACTCTGGTCATTGATAATGGGCGTCACTGCAAGTGTTGTGCCTATCTCGATAAACTGATAGTCAACGCCCACAATATTAGTGGACCCGGACTCGTATTGCACCTTCTTCCATGGCTGATTCTTAACCACCTTGATCATGGCGGCTTCACCGTCCTGCACGGATATCAGCGGCTTCGAAATCACCTTAGTGTTACCAACAGTTTTGAGTGCGTCCACAACGAGAGAAAGCTCGCCCAAACCGTGTATGATCGTGTCATACCTGAGCGTCGGGGACACACCGGCGGAAAGAGGCGCGCCTGCCTGCAGATCGAATCGAGGGTTCATGCCCTTGAAGAGCTGCTTCCAGTTTACGCCCATATTGAACTGATCATTCAGCTCAACTTCCACAATCTGGGCTTCGATCACAACCTGCTTCGGTTTGCGGTCAAACGCTTCCACCATCCCGGCAATCTTGCTGACGTTGTTTGCGAGATCTGTCACCATGACGGTCTTGGTCCTGGTATTGACCGTGATCTTCCCGACGTCTTTTGTCAGGCTTTCCGTCACAACTTTGCTCAGATCGGAAAGATCCGCATACTGGAGGCGGAAAACGCGGGTCACCGTGAGAAGTGGTTGATCACGTTCTGATTTATCGATCATGGCCACCATCTCTTCGATCTTCGATGGGGTGTCTATGAGAACAAGCGTGCCAGAGGAGTCGTCCGCAATTATCTTGCCGATCGCGCTCTTGATCTGGTCAAGGGTCGGCATCACGCGGCTGGGTTTCGTGTTTCTCAGATCCATCACCTTGACCTGTCGCTGCTCATAGAAGCTCACCCCGTGATCGGCGCGATATTCCTCATCCGTCATGACCCTGATGGTGCTCCGTGGTCCAGTGCCCTTGATCTCATACGCGAGCCGGTTGTCAGCAAGCGCGATTTCAAAAGCATCACCAACCGTCACTCCCTTAAGGGCCAGCCTTACAGTGCCGGCAACCCTCGTTGACACGACGAGATTAAGATCGCCGCCAACATCGGGATCCACGAGCATATTGAGGTACTTGACAATGTCCTGCCCGTCCGTGCGATAATTGAAAGGCCTGGCCAGACCTGGAATGTCCGTACACTCCGTCAGGAGCCTCGTCCTGGAAGACGACGATTTCGCTTTCCCGTTCGCCACCGGCGCGGCTGGAGCCACCGGCGCGGCTGGAGCGTCCTGGCCTGCCTGCACCGCCGGAATCTCGGGAACGGCAGGTTGCGCGACTGAAACGCTTTCATCCTGCGCCGCAAGACTGCCGGTACCGGACAGATACATCATTCCTGAAACCAGCAGCATAATGCCTGCGGGGAGCATATTGAATTGTCTTTTATTCACGTTACCTTCATCTCCTGTCGATTCGCCGGTTACTTGCCCTGCACAGCCCGCCGTCATGGCCCGTCGGCCGTCATTAGACATGGTCCAAGATCTACTTCGCGCCCTTAAACAATACTTCTTCCTTCCCGAACAGGAAGATCAGAGTTTCCCTCTGAATTCTATCAAGTGTTATCTTCTCCTGCTTCCCGTCGACCGGAACTGACAAGCTGCCGCCTATCCGGAGGTAGCGGGTGGAGCCCTTCTCTGTGATGCTCACAAAAGCCTGGGCAGCGTCGTCAGTCCCCGACACTCCATTTCCCTCGATCTTTATATTTTCCGTCAGGTAATTCACGATCTGCACAAGAGCTGCCGGTCCCTTCACGCCGCGCACGTCGGGAGTATTAGTTGAATTTGCGGAAAGAGGATCGCCGATAAGAGTGCGCAGGTTGAGGTAGTTCGTCTCCGGCTGAGGCAGCACAATTGATCCCATGACCTTGAATGGCGAACCGGCATTCTCCGGAGGTTTTGGCAAAACCGGCTTGGCCGCAAACAGTTCAAGCACAACAACAACAAACAGCAGGACCGCAGCAATTCCCAGCCCCCTGTTCACAATCCTCAATGACGCACCTGCAGTCGCTCTCGATCTGACTCTTATGCCGGACTGCAAGGCCTCCGGATGCACTGTCGCCGTTACCGTTCCGAGCGACTTGGGTACAGGCCTGGCTTCTGTACCTTTTGCCTGCAGTGTCAGTTTCTTCTCGCCAGCTTCCGCAGGTGCCGGGTTAATCGCCGGTCTCTGGTCACCAGCCCTCCTGCCTGCCGCCGGGGCAGCAATCCTGGCCTCACCCGCGGAGACTGCCACGCCGGCACGCTCTGCGCCCGCAACACTCTTCACTACTGCCGGGCCTGCAGTCGCTGTAACCACTCGCCCTGCTGCCGGCGCCACCGGCCTGGAGATGGATTCAGTTTTCGGCGCAACAGTGCCTGCAGTCGCAACAGTATGCTCTGTTGGAGAGATCGCAGGGGCGGGTCCCCGCCGGGGAGGCGAAGGCGCAATTCCGGGCTTCCCCTGCTGGATCACTTTCAGCAGCTTTTCCTCGGGCGAAAAATCTTCTTCGGAAGGCATTCTTACACTCCTGCGGACGAGGCTTTCATGTCCTGATCGATTACGTGCCGTATTATTTCAGCATCCACAGTCTGCTTTTCGTACATGACAAGACCGGCAAGCGCATTATGACATATCAAAGTGAACCTTCGCGGATAACCCTGAGTATAGCTGAAAATCATCTCCATGGCTTCAGCCGTGAAAAGTTTATTAATGTCATTACAACCCGCCTGTGTCAATCGAAATTCAATGGCCTTGACCAGATCATCTTTGCCCAACGGATTGAGAACATACTTGAGCGCTATCCTGTCCCAGAAATTCTTTTTCTGGCGCAGGCGAGCCAATAGCTCAAGTTGGCCAACCAGAACGAGTTGCAGAATCTTAAACTCGTTCGTCTCGTAATTCAACAGAATGCGAAGCACCTCGAACACGTGGTCCGGTACAATCTGGGCCTCATCAATGAGAAGAACGATCGTCTTGTTCTCTGTTACTCCCTTCCGGAACAGGTACCTTTCGACCGCCTCTATCAGGTCAATGCCGGTAGCCTTATCGTTCGAGACTATCGGGAGGTGAAATATCTTCGCCAGCTGGTACAGGAACTGTTTTTGCGTACGGAAGTACGGATTCAGCAGCATATGGAACAATATATTCTCATCATCATGCAGGGTTTGGGCGAGTTTTCTACTCAGCGTGGTCTTCCCTGTACCGACATCACCCATGATCACGCTCAACCCGCGCCTGAGGCTGATGTTTATCTGCAACCTGCAAAGAGCCGCCCTGTGCTCACCGGAAAGATACAGGAACGCCGGATCAGGACTGGTCGAAAATGGCTCTTTGCTCAGCCCGAATACTTCATAATAGTTCATGGAATACTATAAGTGATTCACCTGCCATGCACAGCTGCCGGCCAAAGCAGGAACGCCAATTGTTGCTACGACGAGACATCTGTGGACAATAACCCTCGCACGACATGTAGTCACGAAGAAAAAAAGGCCTCAGTTGCGCGGCATGGTCGCCGGCAACTGAGGCCGATAAGAACATCGAACGATTTCTTCGTAGCCGCGAGCGTAAGCTCGTGGATGTCACGGATCAGGCCGAGGGGCTGTCGGAGAAGAGATTTGAACAGAAGGTAGCGAAGGTCCGCGAAGCGCGGTCCTGATTGTTCCGATTTCCTCCCCTTTGCTACCTTCGCTGCCTTGGTGTTCAATCTCTTCGGAATTTGAACAGAAGGTAGCGAAGGTAGCAAAGGAGGATGGAGAAGAGAAGAGAGGAAGAATGCAACAGAAGCTGTGACATTATCACCGGCGCGGGTGGCACCTGCTCCTTATACGCATTTTGGTCAGGATTCATGGGCAT
>JBAXMA010000091.1:0-9356 GCA_037134535.1 bacterium | reverse complement strand
GTCATAGGCGTTTCCGTAAGGCACCGAGACGAGAAGGTATGATCCTGTTCTTACGAACTGGCGTAGTCCACGTATAATCTTGCCAGGTTCGGAGACATGCTCGAAGACGTGCAGGCTTATGACTGAATCCAGAATTAACCCGGTGCTGTTTGTGTGCGTAATATCAAGTTCTCGAAATGTGAGCTTCGCCTGTACTTCCGGCGGTTCATGCCGCATAGCCCTGTCAGCAATCGCTATGCCGATCGGACTTCCGTCCACTCCGAATACCTGGCAGCCTTGTCTTGCCAGCATGATGTCCAAATGGCCTGTTCCGCAGCCGAAGTCCAGGATGTGTCCCCCGATTTGCGGGTACTGCATGACCTCTTTCCATTCAAAATGATTAAGCCAGTAGTCCGTCTTAAGTGCCTGGGGAATGTCTCTCATCCGGTCAATAAATACCTGATCGCATTCCAGTTGCAGAGCGGTACGTTCCGGGCATTGATTCATCCTCTTAACAATGCCGCAAAGCGCCTTTAGTTCATGGTCTGGTGCAACAAGTTGTTTGATCAGATATTTAAGGCGGGAATAAGAAAAAATCATGGTGCTGGACTTCCGGCCCGGTTCGACTTACTGGTGACCGGTACAGACTGCCCGTTTGCCTTAGGCAGACTCCGTCCCCGTCACTTATGCGAGGCTATAGGACACTTTTGGGAGGCTATCACAGCACTTCACATCAACTCAACCGCATTCCGGGCTGCATTCAAGTACATTCAAGGGACGGTAGCGTCATCTACGATTTGATAACGGCGTCGTGTAACTCCGCCCAGTTTCACACGCCAACCAGTGTCTTTACTGGAGAAGGGGCGAGCTATGCGAGTCCGTTCCGGCTGTACGTGAAGGAGGAGATGTGGGGCTTTAAGAAGGTCAGAGAGGATGCAGGGTGCAGCACTTTGTCGCTATGCTGGCCCGCGCTGGAGCGGTTCAAAACCGCTCCAGCGCGGAGCCGGGTGCGCTCATGGCTATGCCCCGAGACGTTTCTGCAGGGCAAGCAGTTCTTCCCGTAGGCCGGCCGGCAGGCGATCGCCGAACTGTTTGTAGTGTTCCTCGATGCTGGCTGCTTCTTTCTTCCAGCCAGGAATGTCTACTGCAAGTAGTTTGCTCATGTCGGCCTTGTCGATCTTGAGACCGGTGATGTCGAGAGCGCCTTCCGTAGGCAGGTTGCCGATCGGGGTGCTGACTGCTGCCGCTGTGCCTTCGACGCGCTCGCAGACCCACTTCAAAACACGGCTGTTGTCGCCATACCCGGGCCAGAGGAATTTGCCATTTTCATCCTTACGGAACCAGTTCACGAAGAATATCTTAGGCAGCTTGCTCCTGTCTGTCTTCTTGGTGAAGGACAGCCAGTGTGCGAAGTAGTCGGCCATGTTGTATCCGCAGAACGGCAGCATCGCGAACGGATCCCGTCTCAATACACCGGACTGCCCGATTGCAGCTGCAGTCGTTTCCGATCCGGCTGAAGAGCCCATGAATACGCCGTGCTCCCATGAGAGGGCTTCGTTAACAAGCGGAATGGTTCCGGGCCTGCGGCCACCGAACAGCATCGCGGAGATCGGCACGCCATTCGGGTTCTGCCACTCAGGATCAACCACAGGACATTGAGCAGCCGGGGCCGTGAACCGGGCATTCGCGTGCGCGGCTTTAGGCGCTTTGTCCTTGTCGGGGAAGGCGGCGGCGATCGCCGGCGTCCATTCATTGCCTTCCCAGTTAATGAGAGTGGAAGGCGGTTCATAGCCGATATTCTCCCACCAGATATCGCCGTCCTTCGTCAGGGCAACGTTGGTGAAGATTGTGTTCTTCTTGATCGTGCTCATGGCGTTGGGATTGGACTGGTCAGATGTTCCCGGCGCGACACCGAAGAAACCAGTTTCAACGTTCATCGCATACAGACGGCCATCCTCTCCAACGCGGATCCATGCAATGTCATCGCCGAGGCATTTGACGGACCAGCCCGGAAGCGTTGGTAACATCATTGCAAGATTGGTCTTGCCGCAGGCGCTCGGGAATGCGGCCGTGATGTAGTGGGTCTTTCCTTTCGGTGAGGTGAGGGACAGGATGACCATGTGTTCGGCCATCCATCCTTCTTTCCGCGCCAGTACTGAAGCAATACGCAGTGCCAGACACTTTTTACCGAGAAGCGCGTTTCCGCCGTATCCGGAACCGTATGACCAGATCGCCGGCTCATCCGGGAAGTGAGCAATATACTTCTTTTCGGGGTCAGGCTCGCAAGGCCACGGCACGTCTTTCTGGCCGGGCTTGAGCGGTGCGCCGATCGAATGCAGGCATGGTACGAATTCACCGTCACCTAGCTTGTCGAGAACCTGCGTGCCCATTCGTGTCATGATTCGCATGTTGCAGACGACGTAGGGTGAATCCGTGATTTCGATGCCGATTTTCGCAATCGGGGAGTTCAGCGGGCCCATGGAGAACGGAATAACATAGAGTGTACGGCCTGCCATGCAACCTGAGAAAAAGCCGGTAAGCTTCTTCTTGAGTTCCACCGGTTCAGCCCATTTATTGGACGGGCCGGCATCTTCCTCCCGTTTGGATGAGATATAAGTGCGATCTTCAACTCTGGCCACGTCGCTCTTGTGTGACCGGGCCAGATAGCAACCGGGGCGAGTCTTTTCATTCAGGGGAAGGAACGTCCCGCTCTTCACCATTTCATCGCATAGTCGCTGATATTCTTCCTGTGAGCCGTCGCACCAGTAAACTCTCTCCGGCTTGCAAAGCTTGACGATTTCATCTACCCAGGCAGTCAACTTCTTGTTCTTCGTTGGTGTCGACATGTCTTTCTCCCCGTATGTTAGCATATGTCTCTTGCCGCAGTGGCGGGGAAACGTACCTGTGAACGGGCTCTATGGCAAGCGTTTCTTGAGTCTTTTTTCGGTCTAGGTCAACGGGAGGGCGGGTCCATGTTCAGAAGCATGCGCATGAGCGTTTCCTTTGTACACACGAACTATTTCCTGTTGATATGCAGCGAAGCTGGGACTACTATTCAAGCAGCTGGAACTTATGGAGGCGCATACCTGACAATGAGGATCAAACTTTTATCTTGTGAGGTGTTCTTTCGGGAAGTTTGTCTTCTTGCGGCGAGCAGTCCGAACACTTGCGACCTGGAGTTTCTACCCAAAGGCCTGCATGATCTGGGTGTGGAAAAGATGCGGGAACGACTCCAGGGCTACATTGATCTCGCCGATGCAAAGCAGTACGACGCCATTGTTCTTGTTTATGGACTTTGTAACAATGGCGTTGCCGGCTTGAAGGCCAGGCATACCCGCATCGTCATTCCGAAGGCGCATGACTGCATTTCCCTTTTTCTTGGCAGTCGGGCGAGATATCGCGAACAGTTTAATGCTCATCCCGGTACATACTATCGTACAACAGGATGGCTTGAACATGCGGACAGTGAAGGGGCAGGGGATGTTTCTGTCTCGCAGAAACTTGGACTGTTCATGCAGCGCGAAGAACTCGTAATGAAGTATGGCGAAGAAAATGCGGATTACATCCAGGAGACGATGGGTGATGGCATGGCCAACTATGACCGCCTGGCGTTCATCAGCATGGGTATGGATTGTGAAGACAAGTTCAGGAGTATGGCGGTGGATGAGGCCGCCCAGCAGGGACTTGTGTTCGAGGAAATTACGGGGTCAATGGAGCTCCTGCGGAAACTTATCCGTGGAGAGTGGGATGACGACTTTCTTGTTGTTGAACCGGGACAGATCCTTCAGCCGTCTCATGATGATGCCGTGATCAAAGCGAAAAACGCCTGACCCTGCCTGTTTACTCTGAACCAGACTGTTGCGCAGCTGTCAGGCGTCAGGCAAAGCGGCGCAGGTACTTTATGGCTATCTCCATCTTCTCGGGGAGTGGAGCCTCTATTACCAGTGGCAGGCCTGTGACGGGGTGATCCAGCGATGTCTTACCGGCGTGGAGCGCCAGTCTGGATATAAGAGGTTTCTCGGGAGTGCCCTTCTGCTTATAGTGAGGCTTGATTTCTGAAAGGGACAGGCCGATTCCATCCCCATACATCTGGTCACCAATAATGGGCGTTTGGATTGCGGCCAGATGAACTCGTGCCTGGTGGCTCCGGTTCGTGACCGAAATAACACGCAGCAAAGAAAACCCGGTCCACCGTTCAATGACATTATAGCGTGTTTCGGCAGGGGTGCCGTGGTCCGGAGATACGCGCATTCGTCCCGGATTGCGTACGTCGGGGCCGATGGGCAGGTTTATTATTCCTTCGTCGCCGGATGGTGGCGCGCCGCGGGTAATGGCTGTAAACTCTCTTAAGGCGCGGCCTGTTTCGAACAATCCACCGGCAGTCTTCTTCATTTCCTTTGTTTTTGCGCACAGCACTATCCCGCTGGCATCCCGGTCAAGTCCGTGAACATTGAAACAGGTGGGTGCGATGCGGTCGCGTATAAGCTGCATCAGGTTGTCGAGGGTACTGTCCCAGCGATCGGGAGCAACAAGCACGCCGGAGGGCTTATCAAATGCGATCAACCACTCATCTTCGAACAGTATTGTTGGGAGTGTGCTCATTGTTTGCGTCTGGCTCCGTGTTTGATTGCGGTTTTCAGCACGGGCCGTACTGCTGCCCGCATCGCTGAGTGTATGATTCCATTGCTGGCTAAAAAACAGATACGATTGCCCGGGAACCTGGCGAGCTGCTCGATCTGCCCACCGGCCTGCTGGACTATCAGCCCGCCCGCCGCGATGTCCCAGATAAAGATGCCGCCTTCCAGGTAGCCGTCCGCCGCGCCTTCGGCTAAGAGGCAAAGATCGAGGGCGGCAGAGCCGAGTATGCGCGCCCGCTGCGCCCTGGCCGCGATTGAATTGAATAAGGCATATGGCTTAACGTTCTTGCCAAGGGTACGGTCCAGTCCGGTTGCAATGATTGATTCCGATAGATGTTTCCGGTCTGAGACGCTGATAGTTCGACCATTGCAAGTCGCCCGTCTGCCGGCGCGCGCGGCGTAGCAGCGGTCAAGGACGGGAGCGTATACAGCTCCGGCGACAATCTCCTGCTTGATCGCTACCGCCACAGAACAGCACCAAAGGGGAATTCCATGGTTGAAGTTGACGGTACCATCCAGAGGGTCGACGATCCAGAGAATATCCTCCTCCCTGGCTTCGAGAATTCTGGAGTTGGTCGCAAAAGAGAAATCGGGTAGAGAAATTGTCGTGCTTGTCTCATCCTCCTCACCAAGAATCCTATGGCCGGGAAAAGACGAGCGAATCAGCCTTGTTGCCATGATCTGGCATTCCTGATCCAGTTTCAGTTTTACATCATGTGCAAGGGTTTTTGCAACATCCTGCCGGCGGGCGGTTTGTGAAAGCGCATGGGCTGCGGTCTGGCGGGCCGTGCTGACGGCGCATGCAAGCAATCTGTCAGGATTAATTCTCACGTGGCAGCTGGCGGTGGATTCGCCTGGAGGAGATCTGGATTCTTCTGTGGCACTGGGCGGCCGTTGACGAATTTCATGGAGACGAGTCGGGACACCCCTTTCTCCTCCATTGTCACACCGTAAATGGTACTGGCTGCGGCGATTGTCTGCTGGCTGTGCGTTATGACCAGGAATTGTGAGCGGGTGAGGAATTCCTGAAGAATATTCACAAATCGGCCGATATTCGAATCATCCAGAGCCGCATCAAGTTCGTCCAACACGCAGAACGGGCTGGGTTTGATCATATAAATGGCAAACAGAAGCGATACCGCAGTCAGGGTGCGTTCGCCACCGGAGAGCAGTGTAACGGTCTGGAGCTTCTTGCCTGGCGGCTTGGCAATGATCTCGACGCCGCTTTCCAGCACATCTTCTTCGTTAACAAGAACAAGCTTCGCAGAGCCGCCGTTGAATAGTTTCTTGAACATCAGGTCGAAATTCTGGTTTACCGCAGCGAATGTCTGAGAGAACATCTCGGAGGTGGTGCGGTTGATCTGGTTGATCATTGTCACCAGTTTCTGCCGTGAGTTCACCAGGTCGTCATGCTGGGTTGTAAGGAATGTATTACGGTCGAGGAGTTCCTGGTGTTCCTCGACTGCGCCCAGATTAACGGCACCCATGGCGTCGATCTTTGCATGCAGTTCGGCAATTCGCGAGTCCAGCCATTCCAGTTCCGGCTTGCCTTCTTCCCAGACCGGGTCGGGTTCGGCCACAATGTCTCTGGCTGCAATGGAATACTCCGAAGTGACTCTGTCCATCATGTTCTGGCGTCTCATCGTGTTCTCTGCCAGCCGCACATCCAGTGAAGACTTCCTGCTTCTGAGCTCGTCGCCGACAGTTCTTCTGGTCGCGAGGTCTTTGTCGGACTCCTGGATTCTGCTTTCTATCTTCTGCCTGTTGGTGCGGGCTGTATCGAGTCGGACTGCGGCTTCGTTCAACTCCTGCTCCAGCTTGACGATCTGGCTGTTCGCTTCGTTAACGGAATGCCGGAGATCTTCGATGCTTGTTTCTCTGGATGCGAGGGAGCTGGTGTGATGTGCAAGGGTTGCTTCAAGGTCCTCGAGACGGCTTGAAGTGAGTGCAATCTGGTCTTCGAGGAGTCTGCTCTTCTGCGCGGTCTCCGAATACCGCAGCCGGGCATCGGACGATTCTGTGGCGTAAACGGTTCGTTCCAGATCCTGTGCCCGTACCTGCCTGCCGGCGTTGTCGGAATCGGCTCTTGTCCTGGCACGTCGCTCTGTCAGCTCGTTGATACGCCGCATAATATCCTGCTTGCGCGCCTGGTCCGCCACGTCTTCCTTCTGGAGGCTTCCGATCTCCCATGTGACAGTCTCAAGGCGTTCTTTTGCCTGTGCCGTCTGCCGTGAGATGACCTGATTTTCGCCGTCTTTTTCCGCTCGACGCTGCCTGGATTGCCCGGCATGTAAACGGGCCTGCTCGAAAGCTGCGGTCGTGGCAGTTATTTCGTCTTCAATGGCATAGCAGCTACTCTGTTGTGCGGCCAGAGAGGTCTCCAAAGACGCTATTGCTTCACTGACCTCTGTCAGGACCCGCTTCTGAATCAGAGGATTTGGCCTTTCGGTGTCTGCCTTCCAGAGCTCCGCAGAGCCGTCACCCCTGAGTACGGCTCCGTTTCTTGTCACATACACAGACCGTGGCGGAACTGGAACCGGCACATCCTGAAGGGATGAGACAACAAAAACATTGTCAAGAAGGCGCGTTAGAAGGCCAGTGAGAGGTTCCGGGATACGAACGTGATCCAGAAGTCGAACGCCAGGACCGGCCGCCTGGAGGCTTTGAGCGGGTACCCCCGGCTCGACGGCAAGCAGCCGTATGGAGCCACCTTGAATCTGATCCAGCCTGGCAATAATGTCGGTGGCAGTGGCTGTGCTGGGAACGACAATGGCATCGCACCACGAGCGGAGAACTGCCTCGAGAGGCATCCGGTATTCGGGGTCTGCGTCAAGCTGCGAGACGAGCGGGCCGAGAACGGACTGTTCCGCCAGCTGCAGTGGATTGGCCTTGTCCATGACCAGTCGGGCGCCAGCCGGGAACGCATCATGTTGCGCGTCAGCATTGCTAAGTAATTTGAACTGAGCTTTCCTGCCTGCAAGATCGGATTGGATGGAAACTGATTTGGCCTGGGCGCCGGAGAGTTCTTTTCTGGCATTAAGGAGACGGGCGGCCAGTTCGTCGGCTTCCCGGGTGCGTTCGGATGTCTCTGCATCGATGTTTGCGATGACTTCCGCTAATCCGTCCTGAATTTCGCCGTAGCTGGCGACTTCCTTCTCGAGGTTTGATTTCTCAACTGCGAGGCGTTCCCTGCGCACGGCATCAGTTCTCAGGCTGGAGTCAATATCGGCCAGCTCGTTCTGGAGGGATGACAGGGCATTCTCGGTTTCAAGAAGCTCAGTCTGGAAGACTTCAACTTTCTTTCTGAGCTCTTCCGTCTGCACCTCATGGCGCGCCAGCATTTCCAGCTTGAGTCGTTGGTCTCTTTCCGCAACTTGAAGTTCGTTTCGGCAGGATTCCTGTCTTGAGCGCAGTTCCTCAAGTGCTTTTTTCTGGTTGTCCGACAGGGTGGATACGCGAATAATCTCTTCTTTGTCGCGCTGTGACTGGCGCAGTGCTTCCTCGATGCGTTCCGCGTTGAGCCGCATGAGGTCCTTTGCGCGCTGAAGCTGAGTGGAAGCTTCACTGCGCGCTTCCATCAGGGCATCGATCTCATGCTCGGTGTCGGAGATTTCTTTCCTGAGGGCTGCATTGCTTATTTCTATCTTGGCGATATCGGCATCGGCGGCCTCGAGTTGCTCAGCCAGTGATGCTACCTGGGACTTCAGTGTATTGATGTCAGCATCATGAATGGCGAGCCGCTCCTTGGTGACGAAAAGATCAATCTTCCGGAGCTCATCTGAGAGCGTCCTGTAACGGCGTGCTTTACCGGCCTGCCGCTCAAGCGTTCCAATCTGCCGTTTTACTTCGGCAATGACGTCCGCAATACGGAGCAGGTTTCCTTCTGTTTGTTCCAGCTTGCGCATTGCCTCATTTCTGTCTGTCTTGAACTTGGTGATGCCGCTGGCTTCCTCGAATATCTCGCGGCGATCTTCCGGCCTGGAACTTAGGATCTGGTCTATGCGTCCCTGCTCCATGATAGAGTAGGAAGCCGTTCCGATGCCGGTGTTCATGAAGAGGCGCTGGATGTCCTTCAGTCGACAGGGGGTTTTATTGATAAAGTATTCGCCCTCGCCAGAGCGGTATACACGGCGTCCTATGGTAACTTCGTTGTATTCGACACCGAGGATTTTCTCGCAATCGGCGAATGTGATATTGACTTCCGCCATGCCAAGGGGCTTGAGGCTTTCGGTCCCATCGAAAATGACGTCCTCCATCTTGTTCCCGCGCAGCATTCGGGCGCTCTGTTCACCCAGAACCCAGCGGATGGCGTCCAGGACGTTGCTCTTGCCGCAGCCGTTGGGTCCAACGATGGCAACCATTCCGGGATCGAACGTCAGGCTTGTTGGCTTGGCGAAGCTCTTGAAACCGAGAATATCTATTCTTTGCAGGTACACTGATGCAAACTCCAGAATTCCATAAAGCAGTTTTTCGAAACTCAGCCGCCGTCTATAACATGCATGCCAGACCCCATGCAACCACGATATGTTGCCATCGTTACTGTTAATGAAAGATTCGGATTGGAGCCGGAGCGGAGGGCATGTAGTATCACCCGAAAAGTGAACACGCGGTGCGCGGCTCGCGCCCGGAAATCAAGGACCTGAAACGCGGAGCGGACTGAAGAGCATGAAGATTGCGATAGTCTATGACGTTATGTATCCGTATGGGCTCGGTGGCGGCGAGAAGCGGAACTGGGAAATA
>JBAXMA010000090.1:0-9452 GCA_037134535.1 bacterium | reverse complement strand
CCGTCTCGCCGAATTCCGGCGCGCGGTCCCAACCGGGTTCACAGGGCGCTTACAGATCTCTCGCCTGGCGCCGGCACAGGCGGTCAAACTGGTCTTTGTCAAGAAGGCCCGATCTACTTACCCCTTCTTTGAGTAAGCAACCGCACGGCATCCCTGGCAACCATTATAAGATTTTTCAGGCTGCGTGGATAGATCCCCGGGAAGACTTTTCGACTCGTCCTGTAGCTGACACAAACAGCGCTGATAAAAACATACAGGCGATCAAACGGCAGTCTCACCAGCACATTGAGCATCCCATCAAACCATGCAGGCAGAAGACTGAAGACCGGAGCCAGATAGGAAAGCCTGCGTTGGATGTTCTTCTCTTTGACTGTGTAACAATTCAAAACTGAAGTATTGGTCGGCTTAATGCACACGTCGGTTTCAGCGTCCAGCATACCATTATCAATGGCATATTGCGCGAGTTCCGTACGTGGATAAGGACAGAATATCCCGAAAAGAGGCACCGTGATTCCAAGGCTGCGTGAAAACCGGAATGAGTAAAAATCATCCTTCAGCGTTGTTCCGGGGAGCCCTAACATTGTGTTCGCATAGGTGGCCAACTTGTACTTCCGGGCGATCTTGTATGAGTTCCGAACCATATCGTCAGCAAGATTCCGTTTCAAGATCTCGTTGCGAGCCTTCTCGCCGCCTGTCTCTACAGACATGGCAATCGAGCGACAACCAGAGTCAGAAAGCAGCTTCGCTGCATCCTCGGTCAACGTATTGGAACGCATGAGGCAGTAGAACGGAACATGAATGTCGCGGCGATAGCGACCGAGAAGATCCTCAAACCACGGGTCAACCTTATGAGTCAATGTATCGTCAGCGAAACGGAAGAACGCAACTGGCTGGAACTTCTGTATCACTTCCTGGAGTTCCTTGATTACAAGTTCCGGAGAACGTCGTCTCACTACCGGACCACACCCCTTAAATATCTCATTGAAACGGTGATTGTGGCAATACGTGCAATGATAAGGACACCCCCTGGATGCGGAAATAGACCGCAGTCCGACGGCTCTATACCGAGGGAATGCCTCGTAATACACATCCCTGTCCACAAACGGCAGCGAATCGAGGTCCGTGATCAGCTCTTTCCGATGCGTCTTGTCTGCCAGCGTAATTATGTTCGGAATCCCGTCAAGGGGTTTTCCTGCCTCCACACGATCCAGCACCGCCGCAATGGCCCTGTCACCCTCCCCGATACAAACTCCGTCCAGTGCGCATGCATCGAGAATCTCCGGAAAGAACGTGGCATGGGGGCCGCCCATGATCCGGACCAGAGATGATCGGTTATCCTTCTTCCACTGCTTGACCCGTTGATCAGCAGAAGCGAAGAGATGCGCATCCGGCGTCATGGTACTGTAGGCTACCAAGTCCGGCTGGTACTCATTAAGCTGGTCAACGATATCATGATGTTTGAGAGCCATGAACCTTGTGCTATGCCCCTTCTGCTTGCAGACAGCAGATAGCTGCATACTTCCAAGAGGTTCACTCATGAAGACATCGGAGATTACAAAAAGCACTCGCATATACACTAGCCCCCTGAAGACTCTGCCCTGAAGTAAATATTCTTTGCCAACAGGCTATTAACGATAGCACGCGGCAGGGTTCAGCCACAAGTGAAATCCCCCGACAGTGAAAACGACCATCTGGTTGTGCAGGCGCAGACAACACTGCACGACATGGTTGCGTCAGAAGAGACGAGACTGAAGTGCTGGCAACATCATCAAGCCTCAGCACGGCCCGCAAGCCTTCTTAAACGCTCAATTAGTATCAGCCAACTTATCGCTATTGCCGCAGGGCCATGCCACAGCATGCAGGCATCTCTCTCTAACAGGGAGAGCCAGATTCCGTCAAGCAGCGGCATGATCGCCGTCAGACCATAGATCACAAAGAAGAACTTCCTGGTCCGTCGCCAGAGTGATTGATGCGAGGGATGCTGTTCGGCGCAGACAGGCCAGCCACTAAAACCCTCCCTTAGCAGCGAGTATTGCGCCGTAAGATAGAGCCAGAGACTGTCCGCATTCTGGTGATGAACGCCGGCATCGGGCACAAGCGCCACTGGTTGTCCGCCTTCAATAAGCCGTATCAACGGCAAAGCAGCTTCATCGCCGGCGCTCAATCCCTGCAGCGCAGATCGTCTTACGCCCACACCGCAATCCGCCTTGATCAACGGTGGTCGGCGATGCGGAAAGAGATGGATCGTATAACCTTCACCGCTCCCAGCCATGCCATACATGCTGCGGCAATAGCGAGGATTTGCAGTATCGCCATGCACAAACCACACAAATGGACTACCACTGAGCCGGCACAAGTATCGTGCAAAGGTGCTGTCTGTAGGAATCTCTACTATTTGCGTAAAGGTACCCGCCACCTCGGATCTCTCAATGAACGGACGGACCATCATCCGGATCCAGTCCGTGCGCGACAAACCGCCGTCCGACCCGACTGCAAAAACGATATCCGCCCTGGTGCGACTGATGCCGAGGTTGATCCACGAAGCAACATCTTCCTGATCGCCACATACAACAGGCACGCCAAAGCGAAGGGCAATTTCCGCCACCTCTCCGCCACCGCCGAGGCCTACCACGATCGTCTCAACCAGCTTCTCCGGATACTCCTGACGAGCGATCGTTTCGAGGCATCCAGTCAACCTGTCGGCATCCGACCCTAGTAACACAACAAAAGCCACAGAAGGCAGGTTATCCATTTAAACTCCACCAGCCGGCATGTTCATTTTCTCACGTCGCATTTCCTGCCGGATTGCGGCTCCAGAGGACAAAGTCCGCGCCGTCATACTTCCGCGTAAACTCTCCGGGGAGATTCAGACTGCTCATAAATGCCGGGGTATTCTCCGCCATGACATGTGTTATATCGTACCGCTCAAGAAAGAATGACACCGGCTTTTCACGACGAGGATTGAAATTGCGAAAATCCGGATCCTCTGCATGAACAAGAGCACTATCCGTGGAAAGGACACTACAGTCGGCGAAAAATGCGACAATCTCCGCGGTGCATAAAGGCAGTACAAGAACTCGAGATGGATTAGCTCTCTTCAGAATCTCCACAATGGCCTTCACATCTCCGCGAAAACTTCTCTCCTTGTCGGCCATAACGGCCTTGAACTGAAGAAATATGATTCCCGCTGCGATACCAGTGCCGGCCAATATCAGGACCGCAGTGATGACGCCCGCCTGACACCCGCCCACGTCTATGCACGCCGCAATGAGCGGGCCACCGGCAAAAGCAATCGGGAAAGACAGGTAGTAGGAATAGCGTGGCCCGTCTCCAAGAAAACGCAGTGGACGCACCCACGTAGTTGCAACAATCAGCGTGTAAACGGCAACGAGCCAAAACAGTTCGATCATGCTCAGCGCAGTGGCCGCCTGCCGGCTTGCGACAGCAGCAGGAATAACAAGCACTATCCATGGATTAGCTCCAATCGCCGCTATCAGCGGGTTGGATTTAGCCAGTTTCACGAGCCTCCCGACCAGCGACGGGCTTTCAACACTGCCAGTGGCCGACCTCAATGTCATGAATATTCTCCAGTAGTAGCGCAACACCGCCACATGCCCTGTCAGAATACGTCTCGCCGTCTTGCGGGCCAGCAGAAGGGTAACCAGCAACGACAGCGGCCCGATCAAAACCACTCCCCATATCCATGGAAGCAACGGAATCGCGAGCAGAGAAAACAACAGAAGCGCCTGCGACGCCATTTTGTGCGTGAAGTGAATCAGAACGGCAGCAGTAAGAGCAATTCCGAACCATAACCAATCACCGGTGCTGGTGAACGCCGTCACGCCAACAAGCGAAATAGTCAGAAGTAACGAGCCTGGCGAACGCGCTGTGAGCTGACTATTCTCGAGTACCGTGATCGGAACCAGCATAAAAAGCAGCTGCGAAATCACAGCCGCAGTCGTGCTGCCCGCCAAGTAAAGTACGAGCACAAAAACCAGAACGCCGTGACATACCTCGATCAACGGCGACAATATCGCCTGCAGGACCAACCGCACACTCTTTGAAAACATGGCAAGAAATACCGGCAGAAGCGGAGGATAGTCAAAAGGTCCCGCAAACAAGTAGTTATCTATCGATTTGTCGGGGATTTTTCTGTTTTTGCGAATGTATTCTGCAGCCAGCATATGCCGCCAGCAGTCAACGCCAAAAAAAGGGTTCCGTATACGTGGCCAGACAATAAAGAGAAAGTGCCCCAGTGCCATCATGGAACATACGAGTGGAGCCAGCTCTTGCATCAGTCCCCGATCTTTCCAACACCAGGGCGCCATTTGATCAGCTGCTCGAAATGCTTGAAGTTCTCCGCAAACAGTCTAAGGATCTCTTCCCGCGAGAGCTTGCTGGTTGCGATAAAGGCATGGTATTCGCCCTGTCTGCCTTTAACCCAGCTCTCCTCCTCAGGCATGGGAAAGAGCTGCAGATCATACATCTCCGGATGCATGCGAATCGGGGTGCCGACATACGGCGTAAAGATATTGTAACCAAACTTGTCAGGTCGGTTCTCCTCCATCCAGCGGCGGGTTGCCTCAACTGTCTCATAAGATTCGCCTGGAAGGCCTATCATGATGAACACATTCGAGAGAATGCCAACTTCCCTGCACAGGGCAATAAGCCGGCTGTTCTGTTCCACTGTAGTTCCCTTACACGCAGCGTCAAGAATCTGCTGTGAACCACTTTCAATGCCAATGCCCACCTCAACGCAGCCGGCCAGTTTCATAGCCACAAGCATCTCACGGGTCACCGCATCCGCTCGCACATATGCCCGCCAGACAATTCCAAGCGGCTCCATTTCTTTGCATAGATCCATGAGCCTCTGCTTTCGCAATGTCAGGGAGTCATCCAGAAAGAGAAAATGCTTGAACCCGTACTTATCCATACATTCCCTGATTTCACTCATGATACGTGCGCTGCTATGAAACCGCGTGCCTCGCTGCCAGACATTCTTTGAGCAGAATGAACACTTGTGCGGACATCCCCTGCTGGTGATGATTGTCGTGGCCTTTCCGCCAGAAATCGAGTAACCGTATGACCGGATGTCGATCATGTCTCTTGCAGGCCTTGGAATGTCGTCCAGATCCTTTATGTAAGGCTCCTTCACTATTCCAAGAAGTCTCTTCTCGGCAACTTTGACCAGAGCAACCTCTCCTTCACCGACCACAACAGTGTCAAAGCCATCTGCCAGACTCTGCTCGGGAACAGATGAAGGATGCGCCCCGCCTATAACCATCAATGCATTCCTTTGCCTCTTTCGTAACTCAGCAAGAATTCGCAAAGCCTGCGGATACTGCGGGGTGGTGGCAGAAATACCGAATATGTCAGCCTCAAGATTCGACAATGCAGCCTTAAGGTCGTTCTCTTTGCCGGCAAGATCATATACTTCAACCTCGTGCCCTGCAGCTCGCGCATAGCCCGCGAGATACAGAATTCCAAGCGGAGGAAAAGCTTTCTGATCGATTAAGAACGGACTCGGGGGATACAAAAGGATAATTCTCATAGCTGTCCAAGCAAACTCGAACACACCCACTCGATCTGGTCTTTGCTAAGCTCGGGATACATGGGCAACGATAGTGCTTCGTCAGCAAGCTTCTCCGCATTGGGAAAACTCCCCCTGCCGTACCCAAGATCCGCAAACGCGCCCTGCAGGTGAACCGGGATCGGATAGTGGATACCAGTAGCCACCCCTGCCTCGGCAAGCGTCCTGGCCAATCGATCCCTCTCCTTCACTCTCACCACAAAGAGATGGAATATGTGCGGTATCGCACCCTGAAGTTTGCCGGGGTCAACCACAATTGCCGGCAGACCGATCCCGCGACCGGCCGCCAACAGTCTTATGTAATCCTGCGCATGCTCAAACCGCGCTCTATTCCATGCATCAAGGCGAGGTAGTTTAATCCTGAGCACTGCCGCCTGCAATCCGTCCAGCCTGCTATTAAAGCCCTTTGTCGTGTGTTTGTATTTCTCCGGCTGCCCATAATCGCGCAGCATGCGGAGTCTGCCGTCTACTTCAGGGTCATTTGTAACAATGGCGCCGCCATCACCGTAGGCACCAAGGTTCTTGCCTGGATAAAAGCTGAAACATCCTGCTGTACCGATGGCACCTACTCGCCTGCCCTTGTACCAGGCGCCATGCGACTGGCACGCATCTTCTACAACCTTGATCCCGCGATCAGTTGCCAGCTCCATAATTGGAGCCATATCCGCCGACTGGCCGTACAAGTGCACAGGAATAATAGCCTTTGTGCGTGGTGTAATAGCCCGCTTAATCGCCGCTACGTCGATGTTGTACGACACAGGATCGCAGTCCACCAGAACGGGCTTTGCACCTGCCTGCCAGATCGCCAGAACTGTGGCAATAAACGTGTTCGTGACGGTAATCACTTCGTCGCCCGGCCCTACTCCAACGGCGCGAAGGGCAAGATGCAGTGCCTCAGTTCCGGAGGCAACCCCAACCGCATGCTTAGCACCAACGTATGAGGAGAACTCCTGCTCGAACTCTTTGACGTCTTTACTCAGGATAAATCGGCTTCCGGCGCAAACGCTCTCTATGGCTGGAATCATCTCATTTTTTAGAGACTGATACTGCATGCCAAGATCGACAAAAGGCACTTTCATCCGGGAATTCTCCTCTACTTGACGGGAACGGGGCGCCCCCGATGTTTGAGCGAACGATCGATTGCACACATCACTCGAACGGTATCCAGTCCGTTCCTCGCGTTCGCCAACGGTTCTTTCCTTGTCTTAACACATTGCAGAAATTCACTGCAAACGGCGGAGAGCGGTTCGGTGGTTGGGATTTTCGGACTGATGATGTCGCCATCACGCAGCGCGAACAGAAATTCTCCAAAGCTGTCTCGCCCGCCAACATTGGTGCCGATGCCTTTCTCGAAGATTTTCACACGTTCCAGCGCATTCAAATCATCGAAAAGCAGGCGCGCCCTGCTGCCGACAACGGAGATTGTTCTTTCCTTGTTTGAATCTGCCCAGGACACGTGGATACTTGCCAGAATATTCGGTGCGTACGTCAGGTTGATGAAGGCCACATCTTCCGTTTCTTTTTTGAGATAACAGCCTCCGACAGCTGACACGGACACCGGTTGCTTGCCGAGCAGATAACTGAAGATGGATACATCGTGAGGCGCAAGGTCCCACACCGCATTAACGTCCGTTCGTATAAGTCCAAGGTGAGTCCTGGTCGCCTTCATGTAGTAGATATTGCCACAAACTCCCTCCTGAATCAGTTCGCGCATCTTATGAACTGCGGGATTGTAGAGAAATGTGTGACCAACCATTAGAATACGTTTTGCCCCATGAGCCTGCTGCACCAGCTTTGCAGCCTCAGCCACATTCAACGTGAGCGGCTTCTCTGCCAGAACATCAAGATCCGCCGCCAGACACTGCTTGACCAACTTGAAATGAGTCGTGGCCGGCGTGGCAATAACTGCCATGCCGAAACCGCCTGAATCAAGTGCAGCAGAGAGGCTCGGCGACGTCCCAACACCGCTGTGCTGCTGCCTGATGCTTTCCAGTGCCTTCACGTTTGAGTCAACAACCGATATTTTGTCAGCTCCCAGGAGGCCGGCAAAGACGCGAACATAGTTCCGGCCCCAGTGTCCGCAGCCGACTATCACCATCTTGTCTCTTCTCATAGGTCTCCTCTCCGCGCACTGCCCATATTCGCTTCCCATAGCCGTCCTCCCCGGAACGAATAAGATCTGTTGCAATTCCCGCACACTGTTGACTTCACAATATTCCCCAATGGTCTGCCGCAGGTGCAGGCGTATCCGCGGCACAAAGCCGGCACACCCATGACAATTGAAAACGGGGCCACGGATTCCGTAACCACGGATCCAGCCCCGATCACGGCATACTTTCCAATCGTGATTCCACATATGATCGTGGCATTGGCCCCTATCGCGGCCCCCTCGCCAACCACTGTCTTCTCCAGCCATCCCTTCGACTCGTATCTGTCCCCTGCGGCCTCTGATCGCGGCGAGCGCGGATGCCGATCATTGGTGAAGGCCACATTGGGTCCCACGAAAACATCATCCTTCAGCGTCACGCCTTCCCAAACCTGCACTCCGTTCTTAACGGTTACCCGATCACCAATGATCGCACCATTCTCAACAAACACGTGCTCACCGATATTGCAATCCCGACCGATGATGGCCCCGTTCATTACGTGGGAAAAGGCCCATACCCTTGTGCCGCAACCCAGCGCCTTGCTCTCCACGATTGCCATGGGATGCGACCAGAACCCCTTATCCCCGTGTTTTGACCCCTTTTTTTTCATAACCGTTCTCACTGTATCACAGCAGCTTAAAGGCTTCAACCACCGACCACATCACGATAATACTTCTCCACCGTGGGAATTACCGCCTCATCCCAGTCATACATGCGCGCAGTTTCCCGCCCGGCAACCGCAAGCCGGCTCCGGAGGTCGTCATCGCCAAGCAGACTCCCCAATGCGTCCGTCAGTTCTTCAGTATTGGCTACCAGAATGCCATTGTTGCCGTGGGAAACAAGACTGCATGCCGCGGAATGCGGCGCCTTAAGCGCAATCACAGGTGTACCGGCTGCCATGGCCTCCAAAAGAACCATCCCGAACCCCTCCTGCTCCGACGGCAGTACAAACATGCAGGATTTCGCGTATTCGATCTGCAATTCCTTCTCGGAAAGCCCTTCACAAAATATCACTCTTTCGACAAGTCCAAGCTTCGTTGCAAGAATCTGCAGCCGCTCCCGCTCGTAACCTTTTCCAACAATTCTCAACTTCTGCTCCGGAAACCGGGATGCGATGTGCGAAAAGGCCTCAATAAGCATATCTACCCGCTTATATCGCGTAAGCCGCCCCACGTAAAGAATCTGGTCTTTCTTCGCGGGATTTTCAGGGGCTGCTGCGATAGCCGCAATGTCAACACCGCAAGGCACTACGGCCATGTGGTTCAAGCCGAGAAACTTCTGTGCATGCTCAGCTGTAAAAGCCGATATAGCCGCATTACTGGCAGTCAGCCGCGCAATCCACAGTTCAAACAACCCGGCCACAACGCCTGTTGCAGGACCGCGATGCTCCATCCATCTCCGCAGCCCACGTGCCTCATACCACGTTATAACCAGCCTGGTTCTCCTGAACAGGACGGCTGTCCGCGCGGCCAGACATGAGAGGTATGGGAAATTACTGCAGTCAATAAGATCAAAATCATTGCGCCTGAGGTACGAGATGAGGTGCCGCGCAAAATACAGCGGTTGCCAGAAGGAACGCTTTCCGCCAACACTCAGATTTGGCTTCCAGCGGCAGACACCGACACAATGAACGCCCTCCCTGATGAATTCCGGTGCCCCGTCCCACATCTGAACGCTGACCAACCAAACCTCATGGCCACGCCCGGCCAATCGCC
>JBAXMA010000089.1:0-9457 GCA_037134535.1 bacterium | reverse complement strand
ATCCGGAACATTGATACGTATTCAAAAATGATCCGCTCAAGGGGAATGATTCCCGGCCTTTCCACCCACATGCCCGAGGCTGTAGTCTTCGCGGACAACAACAACTACGATATCGAGACCTATATCCAGATCTATAACGCGCTCGGATTCCTCATGCAGATCGAGGTGGACTGGGTCATGCGTCTCATTAGAAATGCGAAAAAGCCGGTGATGACAATCAAGCCAATGGCTGCAGGGCGCCTTCTTCCACCGGTAGGACTGGCCTTCGCGTGGGCCACCCTCCGCGATCAGGACATGGTCACCGTTGGCACAACCACACCCGATGAGGCAAAGGAATGCGTTGACCTGTCCATGGACTTCCTGAACAGGCGAATGCCTGACAATGTGCTGCAGACCACTCGCAGCAAGAAAATCCTCGAGAAGAAGTAGGCAGGAATGCTGACAGCAACCCTCACGGCTGGTCGCTTAACAGATGGAGCCGGAGCATGTTCAGGGCAGTCTTTGCAGCATAGCCACGGATTGTTTCGCGTTCACCCGGGAACGTGACAACCTGTGAAGTCACCGTCGTGCCTCCATCTGCCGGCACAGCCAGAGCAATCCACACAGTCCCAACAGGCTTGCGGGGTGATCCGCCACCTGGCCCGGCTATGCCGGTGGTGGCCACCGCATAGTCAGCTCCGCTGACTGCCAACGCACCTTCTGCCATTGCCCTGACCACCGGTTCACTGACAGCACCATGCTTTGCAAGCAATTTAGCCGGAACGGCGAGTTGAGTCTCCTTGAGAGCATTGGAATAGACAACCCATCCGCCACGATACCATTCGCTTGAACCAGGCACATCCGTGAGCATCTTCGCCACAAGTCCACCAGTACAGCTTTCAGCTGTGGCAACCATCATGTGCCGTCTTTTCAGGAGCTCTCCCAGGGCAACCGGCAGTGATGCACCATCGCGCCCGATAACAAGTTTCCCCAGCCTCTTTTCTACGTCCTTAACTGTGGCGATCAACATACGTTTCGATTCAACCACTGAGTTGCCTTCACTGCGAATACGTACCGTAATAATTCCCTCCGACACAGTGGTCCCGACAAGCGGATTCCGGTCCCGTCGCATAATGTCACCAAGTCTGGAGGCCACCATCGACTCACCCGCACCAAATGTAACGATCGATTCCGTAAGGATAGTCCTACCGGTATTCCCGGTCAGAAGCGGCAGTATATATCGGGGAAACATGCGTTTCATCTCGTATGGCACGCCTGGAAAGGCAAAGAACTTTGCTTTCCCGATTCTGGCGCCAAGACCGGGGGCCGTCCCCCAGTCATTGTCCAGCAGATCGGCCCCGCGCGGGCACATTGCCTGGACATCGTTGACCGCAGGGCAGGACCGGTTGATTTTTTTGAAGAAACGATGGATTCGCATGAGTGACGGTTTATGAAGTTTCAGAGGAGCATTCATCACTCTGGCAAGTGCCTCCCTGGTAATATCATCTGCGGTGGGCCCGAGTCCACCGGTTAGGATAATGAGATCAGCCACGCCAGCGCCTTCAAGGATGGCTTCTGCCACAGATTCGAGATCGTCACCGACTGTCTTGTGATAGAGCGTCATCACGCCACAGGCGGAGAGTTGAGCGCTCAACCACGCTGAGTTGGTGTCAACGGTCTGGCCCAGCACAAGTTCATCGCCCGTAGAAAGTATCACCGCATTCATTTACATCACTTCAAACATTCTCATGTTACCGTGTCAAGCAATCATGCTGCATCATTTTCTCCCACGGCAACTGTATACAAGCCAGCGACGGCGTACGCATATTTCACACGCATCCGAGATATACGGAATGATGGGCTGTATTTCGCCCGTATCAATCCCGTGCAAGTCGTTCACAGCAAAAAACCGGCTGCCAAAAAAACTGGTCATAACATGTCCAAACGCTTGACAGGGAGCCACAATATCACGTATTGTGCGATTGATCGTTCAACAAAACAGGGAGGAAGTAGCTATGGGTAAACCGAAGACAAAGAGTCAGGTCATTGCGGCGATCGCGGATGCAGCTGGTATTTCCAAGAAGCAGGCAGTAGCGGCTGTTGAGTCGCTGGTGACACTGGCTTACAAGGGCGCGGCGGACGGCTTCAAGATCCCGGGCCTCGGCAAGTTGGTCAAGGTTCAGCGGAAGGCTCGTCAGGGTCGCAATCCCGCAACCGGCGCTACGATTCAGATACCGGCTAAGACCGTCCTGAAGTTCCGTATCGCCAAGGCCGCGAAGGATGCCATTCTCAAGAAGTAATGATTGATCTGGCAGTTTTGATACAAGGGCTGTGACTTTACGGTTGCAGCCCTTGTTGTTTTCTGGCCATGGCGAGCCGGATTGTGCGGGTCGCCTTATTACGCGCAGGGTGCCATTCTGGCCGACACGCCGTGTTCCGGTATCATCACTTGGCCTTTCCCACGGAAATCTGGCAGCCAAGACTCAGTGCAATCCATTTGGCCTGTTCCCCTTCTTTGACAGTGGTGTCTTTGCACACCAGAAAGAAACTGACATCCTCGCCCGAAAGTCTGGATGCTGGAACTTCCAGAGTTGTCTCAGCATGCCCATCACGGATTTCAAACGCAGGGACCCGCCAGAGAAATGTCTTGGGCTTGCCAGCCCCGTCCACCCTTATCTCACCGCCTATCATGTACTCCCTGTTCTTGGGCTGAACCCGGTTGAACAGAATTCGAAACGGTTGCCGGTATGTGTCTCCTTCAGGCGGCCCGGGTGTCTTGGGCGGAAACATGTACGCCTGTTCGTCAAAATCAAGCGTGCGGATAGTCATCACTGAGGCAAATTTCTTCGTCTCAAGAAGACATTTACGGTCATCCTCGTTCGCCGGGCAACCCTTTAAAGCGAAGTCGTAGCCAGGGCAAGCTTGGATAGCAGCCGCTCGCAGCGCAAATGTAGCACGGTCAACCACGTCTTTCGGCTGCGCTAGATCAGCAGTTGCCAGCTTAAGAGTCCTTAGCGCTCCAGAGCTTTCAAGGTACGAATCAACAGTCTTTCCGGCAAGGAGTGACTGCTTCGCGGCCTCTATTCCTGCCTTAATTGTCGCGTCGCAGCATTTCTGAAGAGCCATATCAAGCTGCAACTTCTGCGCCTCGCCAAGATAGCCGGCTTTCAAACCATCAACTTCTTTTTTGCATGCCAGAAAATGCAGGACACTTGTGTCGGGATCATTCAGAAGCTTATCGACTTTCCCCCTGTTCGCACCGAAGTAGGCAGAACCTATCTGAATAAGCGCAGCTTCGACCTGGTTTGAGTACTTTCCTGATGCGTCTTTGAACCTGATCATCTCCATTTGAAGCGAGACATCTTTGAACGTCGCCTGATCTTTTGCGCTGGCATCGAACTTTCTTGCCAATGCGCTTATTTTCTCCTCCACACCAGTTTCAGGAGTGCGCAGGACCTGCCACTGCTGGTTCAAAGCGATGAGATGCTTCCGCAACTTGAAGAACCGCATGGCAAGCTTGTCGATCAAACCAGCAGTGTCCGCGATTTCCTGATCAGTATATTGGCGACCCTTCGCAACCGCAGGAATGACTCCGGCGATATCCGTCATGATCGCACTCTGCTCGGCTTCGCTGCCTTCTGGAACATAGTAGATAACTACATTCGTCATTGTCCTGACACTGCTAACCCAGACGCCCTCACCCTTAGCGGTCACTATGTAAGACCGTCCCCACGCACAAGCAATCGACATCAGCATTACACCGAGAATCGCCGAAACAAGTTTCATTCGTTAGCCTCCGTGAGAACTTCAGCACAATCCAGGAACAGTGCGTACCTTTTCAGATCAGATACGCTAACTGACTCATACAATCAGCTAAAGCATAATGCGGGCGTGTGCAAGAAGAATTATGCAGTTTGAGAAAAGCCCTCATTTACTCAGGAATCCTCAGTTAGCATAGCGTTACATTAGCTTCAATCCGCCTGAAATCATTTTTCTTCATCTGACACCACCTTTCATCTTGTCATCCTCCCGGCTGAACCTATGATATTAGCGAAAGGTAGAACACAATGGATTCAGAAATCTGCGGCACGATGACGCTGAAAGCCAGAAAGCTGGATGGAAGCGCCATGCTGCCGCAATACGCTCACGAAGGCGATGCCGGCATGGACGTGTTCTCCAACGAGGACGCCGACATCGGTCCTGGCGAATTCCGACTCATTAAGACCGGCATAGCAATTGAGCTGCCCGACAACACGGAAGCCCAGATCCGTCCACGGAGCGGTCTGGCGCTGAAACACGGCATCAGCGTGCTCAATACACCGGGGACTATAGACGCCGGGTATCGCGGCGAGGTTGGAGTCATCCTGATTAATCACGGCAAAGCGGCTTTTCACGTCGAGAAAGGCACGCGGATAGCCCAGATGGTGATCAAGCCAGTCCTCCGCGTTCAGGTTGTGGAAGTCGATGAATTGTCGGACACAAAACGTGGCGCTGGAGGTTTCGGTTCAACGGGAATGAAAGGAAAACGCCAATGAAAGTCAGCGAAATGATCAAGACCAAGGGCCTTACAGAGACATTCGAAGAGGCCCGTCGAGTGGCACGCGCTTACAGTTTCAAACTAAGGGAGAAAGGTCGCATTTCGTTCTCAGAACCTGTCGAGGGTGAAGTGCCTTCCATACACATCTCGCGGCGCACCCTGCCTGAGGTCTGGGAAGATACAACAATGGCACTCATGGGACTGGGTTACGCAGTGCACACCCACTATGACCCCGCCAACAAGAAAGGCGAGTTCCAGAGCTTACCCAGTCTTGAAGCCACCGTCATGATGCATATACGCGAACCTTTTGGCGAACCGCGCTTCCACAAACACTACCTCGGCGGATGGATGGGCTTCGGTGACTACAAAGCCGAAATCGAAGGAGTCAAGGACGGGTGGATGATCTCACCGGAAGATGTAGCGGACAAGATGAGAACTGGCAAATTCGACGAGGTCAACAAGGATCCGCGGTGGAACTATACCTACAGCCAGAGGTTCAGAGCCTACCCCTATTTCGACCACAGCGGCAAATTCAAGATCATCAACCAGCTTAAATCTGTGGTCCAGGCATTGAAGCGTGAACCCCTGTGCCGCTCAGCCCAATGTATCACTTGGGATCCCCGGTGGGACCACAACGACGGCCAGTTCGACGGCATGAAATGGAGCGAATACCATTCGCCATGCCTCCAGAGGTTCTGGTTCCGGCTGGTGCAGGACGGCAAGGGCTACCGACTGAACGTCAACGGTCACTGGCGGTCGCGTGACCATCTGAAAGCGGTGCCCTGTAACGTCTTCGGTATCACAGAGGGTATTCACGAAGAAGTCAGGCGGGAGATTGAAAAAGAACTGAACGTTCCGGTTGCAAGGGGTGCTTACATCGATATCAGTGATTCACTCCACCTGTATGGACACTACTTTGACCCGCGAAGGAACGGACTCGATGCCGAGAGCTATCTTGAAGACATATTCAAGGTGGCTGCCGGTGAACCGATCGAAGAGCGCCTGATCATGCCGGGAACCGATATGTACGAAATCATGATGGAAGAGATCAATCGCGATTATGAGTTCCGAAGAGACAATCCGGCGTACGGAAGCAATATGTAAGCATTGGAGTGCGTTCTCCCCAACCGCATCAGATTGTTTCATGACGTACGAAACACAGGAGACAGATAATGCCACTGCTTGTACTGAAGACAACTGCGACTGTTCCGATCGAAGCAAAATCGGAACTCATTATCGCCGCCTCGCACCTGCTTGCCGAGGCCACGGGAAAGCCTGAAGCGTACTGCATGGTGACAATGGAGCAGGTCAGCGGCTGTTTTGATGGCAAAGAATGCCAGTTGGCCTTTGCCGATGTCCGTGGAATAGGCGGTTTCTCAAAAAGCGTTAACACAAAGTTCTCAAAGGGACTGTGCGACCTGCTGGAATCCAGACTCGCTATACCGCCAGACAGAGTATATTGCACTTTTATCGACGTACCGGCATCATCATGGGGATGGAATCGGAGCGTCTTCGGCTAGCGCCCCCGCGTGAGCAAATGACGAACTCGAAGCCTGAACGCGACACAGCAGTTGGCTTGGAACAGGGAACAGTCAGACTTGTCAGCTACTCACCTGCCTGGCATATCCTCTTTGAACGTGAAAAGAAAACTCTCCTCATCACCCTCCATGGAATCGTACTCAAGATAGAACATATCGGAAGCACTTCAATTCCCGGCATGGAGGCAAAGCCTATCATTGATATGGCCGCCGCCATCCCGTCCCTCGACACGGTGCAGAAGTGCATCCAGCCTCTCATTGCTGCCGGTTACGAGTACAAGGGCGAGTATGGTCTTTCAGGTAGATATTTCTTCACCAAGGGAACACCACACACTCATTATCTGCATGTAGTCGCACTGGGAAGCGATCATTGGACGGACTGGCTGATGTTCCGTGACTTCGTTACAACCCATAGAGAAATAGCGGACGAGTATGCAGTACTCAAGCGTGATCTCGCAAGAGTGTACCAATCAGATAGAGATGCCTACACCAGTGCAAAGGGGGAGTTCATCAGCAGAATAATCAGACAGGCCAAGGCTGCTCTACCTGAGTGAAGGCACGGCTTCCCAGGCTGCCGTGCTTAAAGCGTTTGTCCGTCTTTTCAGTGTAAACACTCACTGTCGCACGTCAATAATGAACGCAGTATAACAGTTGAATGCTCTTTAGAGGGCCACATCATGCAGAATACAGTAAGACTTGTCATGATAAGCGACACACACGGACTGCACAAATCGATCGTTGTGCCAGACGGAGACATACTGGTCCATGCCGGCGATATCACCATGGATGGACGTATTTCGGACGTAGCGTCGTTCAATCTCTGGCTCGGAACATTACCACATCGATACAAGGTGGTCATCGCCGGCAACCACGATTTCTGCTTCGAGCGTAACCCGGCTCAAAGCCGGGCCTGCCTGACAAATGCGATCTACCTTCAGGACGAAGCCGCAGAAGTAGCGGGGCTGAACTTTTACGGAAGTCCATGGCAGCCATGGTTCTTTGACTGGGCATTCAATCTGCCCAGAGGCCCGGAACTCAAGGCCAGGTGGGATCGGATCCAGTCTGGCACTGATGTACTGGTAACGCATGGTCCCCCAAAGGATTGCCTGGACATGACTGTTCGCGGGGAGGCTGTTGGCTGTGACGATCTTATGACTGCGGTCAGGCGAATCAAACCACGCCTGCACGTGTTCGGCCACATTCACGAAGCGTACGGCACGACCTCAAGCAAGGGTACCCTGTTTGTCAACGCTTGCACCTGCAATATTGACTACGAGCCGGTTAATAGGGCATTAATCCATACCTTTGACATCTGAATCTGAGGAGATAGGGCCCCGACCTGACCGGGCATACTCCAAACCCATCACCCATGCGCCTGTATCCGTAGCGAACGCATATGTATGAGATTCGTTAGAGCTCAACCGCCTTCTCGCAATACTCACGAAAGAGCTTCATGTATATCTTGAAGTTGTCCAGAGATACTTCGGGCGGGGTCTGATGGTCACATGAAGGAATGAATCCGCCCGACCGCATCACAGGGAGAATCCGCTCGAACTCGGCTCGCATCGGACCTTCACCCTTCGACATCACCATCTTGTCATAGCCACCCATTATGATCAACTTGGGATAGAGTTTACGGATCTTCACAAGATCAACACCCGCCTGACGTTCCAACGGATACACTCCCTCTATCCCGGCATCCAGAAGCCATGGAATCATCTCTGTCAGATCGCCATCGGTATCCACTAGTACCTTGACTCCCAGGTTCTTAATGACCGGGACTGTGCGTTTGTAATACGGGAGTAGAAACTCGTTGAAACACTCACGTGAAAGCATCGGCCCGTTGTTATAAGACATGTCCTCTGCAAAACCGACCATATCAGGTTTCAATACCGAACAAATGGCTTTGATTGCTTTGTTGTTGAAGTCGGCAAGGTCGTTGTTAATACGATGCATCAGTTCCGGCTGGTCGTAAAACGCAAACATGTGACGCTCAATCCCCATCATGCCACGCGGAAACCAGAAATAGCCGTCGAGCCAGACCCGGATGGATATGTCGCCGCGATCGTGCCGCTCCTTGAGCGACCTGGCATGTGCCATCGCCTCTGCAATGGTGGAATCAGCATACATATAGGGCCTGATGGCATCATAATCGGCATCGTCCGTGACGACACTGGATACCGAATTAGGATATTCGCCAGCTGGCCCCCCGCCCGCCCCAACATTAACAAGAGGATCCAGATCAAAGTAGCTCAGTGACGCGTCCCAACTGAGATCCTTTGGGAGTCCCTCATTTTGCCAGCGTTCAATGGTAAGGTCCCACCACGCCGCCCATTCAATCATCGGGAGACGATCATCGCACTTCTCGAAGTTAAGTGTCCTCGCAAAACGTTCACGGGGAGTCATGCTCACCATTCCTGTTGCCCTTACCCATTGAAGAGCCGTGCCAGTTTCTCCAGAAGAGCCGATGCTCCGGGAGCACCCTCTTTCGGCGCCCACACAGCCATTTCATGCGGCTGTAGAGGCTGATACGGTCCACCCTTCGCTTCAATGAGTACCGTTCCGGACTCCAGCACCACCATGGCATGGAAAACTCCGTGTAAAATCGTAACTCCGCAGTTCTCTCCGCCTGCTTCCAGTACAACCGTTTCCTCGACATTCCCTTTGTCATCAAACACCACAATACCCATGCGACCCCTGAGCATCACCATCGTCTCATCCTTGGAAGGATCGGCGTGGCAATGCGGGACAAAATAAGTCCCCGGTTCCATTGCATTCAGAAGCCGGTTGCACGGTTCTTTCTCGCTGGAATGCAGGTTGAGATTCTTGCGTTTCCGGGGCGCGTCCTTTGCCTGCCCTGACACATCATCAAGCATCTTGCGATTGATGAGACTTAGTTTCGTCATACGCTCTCCACTTTCGGTGTTCCAACTTCTATGTTCACAGATAATCTAAGGCTTACTCTTTCCGGTTCGGCATCAAACTATGCACTACCTGGCTTGGACTGAGTGTTTGGGATCAACCAGACACTTCGCGTCTTCACCTATCCGTCCCATCCTGTAGTTCTTCAAGGATCGTTTCTCTGCTGGTGCAGTCGGACAGAAACAACGATTGGTAACATCCTTCATGTATATCGCAAGGTTATCCCATTTCAACGCCATACCGTTGGTGCCGCCGTAGTCGATTGCATAATTATCCTTCGCTGACTCAATAAGCCGCAGGTTGTTTATACACGAACTATTACGGGCATTGTTCCTCGCCTTCATAAAGGATGGAACTGCAATTGCCGCCAGCATCCCTACCGATGCAGCAGGTGCCACCGTCATACCGGCAATAAGCATGGAACCCCCGCCAGGCATCGCTCCCTGCATCAGAACCCCATTCTTCTTGTTCACCATTACAA
>JBAXMA010000088.1:0-9500 GCA_037134535.1 bacterium | reverse complement strand
CGCAAGTACATCTTTGCATTTGCACGGTCGCCGGAGTTGTAGTGAATTGCAGCAAGCTGAAACAGGCACTCGCTCTTCGTCTCGAGACCCATGTCGATCTGGGCTTTCAGCCATCCAATGACCCCATTTGCAATATCAGCATGGAGTTCCCGCAATTCCCGGTCAGGGTTCTTCATCCGGTACTCCTGGAACCATGCGTCATCCTCAAGAAGTTTTCTGGCAATCGCCACATTCAAAAGACCGAAAGCACTCTTGGCCTTGCGGTCAGGAATCAGTGTCTGGGCTTCGTCCAGAATTGTCTTTGTCTTTATATAAGTACTTGTTGCAATCCGGTCCTTAATCCACTGCCGGTAGATGGCTTCCTTATCGTCCGGCTGAGTCACTGAGTCGAGCAGCTGCCTGGCCACGTGTTCAAGCAGGAGGTGATCCTTCACCAGATCGGATACGTCGATAAATGTCCGGAGTGCTTCCAGATACAACGGATCCTCACGCCTCAGCAGACTCATTGCGGCCAGAAGATACTGCTGGGCCATAAGGGCATAATTGCCGGACTGGACGCGGGCCCAGGTGGCCAGGGTCTGGCCCATCCGCAGACCCGCTCTTGCGCGCCACTGCGGCGTGGGAGCCTCTGTTATCGCGAGGCGGAGGTATTCCATGGCTGCATCGTAGGTTCCCATCCGTGCGGCATCGATGCCCTGCTCTATATGGGCACCGCAAAGAACAGCTGGATCAACAACCTCCGGTGAGATCAACCCTCGAACCGGCAGCCAGGATATTATCGCCACAGGTATCAGGGCTGAGGCTAATGCCAGCAGAAGGATCCTTGTCCGGTCGATCTTAAAACTCAGCCAGGATGGCAGTTTCATGGCTTTACCTCCCTCACCACGCTGCCAAGGAGCGCATCCCGCTCGCACCTGGACGACGCACGGCGCCCCGCAGGATCAAGCCAGCTGGTGTCGGGATACAAATCGACCTCTCCTAGCAGAGGAGTATTCTCCAGTGTAGCCCTGAGCCGGTCACAGGCCCCGATCAGGCAGAGTCGGCCGCCACCGGCGCGACATACTCTTCCAAGAGATGACACACTGGCCAGGACCTCCTGAGAAATCTGATCCGTTTGGGACAAATCCATGGCAAGCCACGGCTCAGGCTCAGGTGCAGCTGCCAGATCGTCCACAAAAGCTTGAGTCAGAACTTGCGGTGCCTGAACAAGACTGAACCGGCCAGTTCTAACACTTGCCTGGTCTTCTGACAGTGGACGATGAGAGGACTGCAAGCCATCGTGCGCGCCGACACCCGTCGCACCGCCGCAAATCGCACGGACAAGTTCCGCGACATCCACGGGCTTGCTGAGAACACGCACTATGCCCAGCTCCCGACCGATGCTGTCTGAAACTGCTTCCGGCTCAGCGGTTAGGTAAAAGGCTTTCTGTCGCCCCTGCCCGAGTCTCAGATGCCTGAGAATATCGAGCCCGACTCCGTCCGGGAGTCGGTGATCCAGCAAAACCGCATCAAAGTCTGTCGTATCCAGAAGCTCCAGAGCTCGCGCACAGCTATCTGCCTCAGTAACAAGGCATCCTGCACACTCCAATCCCTGCTTGATCACCCAGCGTGCAAGAGGCTCATCTTCCACGAACAGGACCCTCAATCCTGCCGTCAGTGCCCGGTTACTCATGGAATTGTTCTCTTTCATTGAATGCTCATGTCAATTAAAACGAAAATGGTGTGTTCAGCTGAAACCGCGGAATTACCAGCATTTCGCCTTCCCTGAGATTATCCAGATCCTTGACCCGCCCCAGATTGGCCTGCTTCAGCCATTCCACCTTGGCCGCATCTTCATAGATCATTGGCTTCTTCGCTATAGTTTCGAGCGTGTCTCCGCTCTTCACTTCGTAATATTCAAAATTGCCGAGGAGGAGCTGCTCAATTGTGGCACGAAGACTTCTTTCGCTCACCTGAAGCACCTGGACCGTGTTGGACATCGCGCTTATCCGGACATTAAGCCCGCTAAGATCGTCTTTCGCAGCGTTTTCCTGCTGAGCATATTCACCGAGCCGCTTCTCAAGGTCAGCGATAGTCCTGTTCTTCTTCACCAGAAGATTAACGAGTGCGTCATAACTCTGAACTTTCTTCTCCATGTCCTGAAGGCGTCCGCCTGATAACGACATCCTTCCCTGAACCGTGTTTGTGCGCAATTCCGCAAGCTCCGCGCTGAGTTGTCGCACCTTGCCCGCCAGTACATCGTGTTCGCCGGCTTTCTGCTCCAGTTGTTTAATCTTCTCAGTTCCAACCCTGATAACAACATTGGAGACCTGATTCCCGCCATCTTGAGCGACTCCTGACGGCACAGCCAGAAGTAGCATCACCGCACACACCATCCCTGCACAGAGAGTTCTCATGTAAGGGCATCAAGCAGGGTAAGTGCCACCGCCGGTCCGTGCCGGCAGCTCGTGTCAAATCTCACTGATTCGCAGGCGCAGGTTTAATCACTGCAGGCAGGATGAACGGGAGCCGGGAAGAGGCCGGAATCCTGAAGTCAGAACATGTTGTGGAATGCAACAGCAACAGGCTGAGACTAAGCCTTGTCCAGACCGTATTCTTCCATCTTCTTGTAGAGAGTCGTCCTGTGGATTTTGAGAATATCGGCTGCTTTATTCTTATTCCCATGGACTGAATTGAGGACTGCAGAGATCAGCCGTTTCTCGCTCTCTGCAAGGCTGGTGATGCGCGTAGTCTCACCCGCATCCGGTTCATCAGCATCTGATGGCTGGGACAGGCTAAGGTCATCAACGCCGATCTTGTCTCCAGACGCAAGGATAACACACCGCTCGACGAGATTACGGAGTTCGCGCACATTCCCGGGCCATGTATATTGAGTCAGAGCCTTCATGGCCTCAGGAGCGAAAACCATTGCGGCTCTCCCAACCTGCTTGCAATAGTAATCGAGGTACGAGCGGGCAAGAATACCGATGCCGTCTTTACGTTCCCGCAGCGGTGGGATAACGACCGGAATCACGGATAAGCGGTAGTACAGGTCTTCCCGGAACGTACCGCTCTTGACCATTTTCTTCAGGTCCCGGTGAGTGGCCACAATCACGCGCACATCCACCTGCATCGAGCGTGAACTTCCCAACCGCCGGAATTCCTTTTCCTCGAGAACCTTCAGAAGCTTTCCCTGCAGATTGGCATCCATGTCTCCAATTTCGTCCATGAAGAAAGTACCTCCATGGGCCAGTTCCAGAAGACCTTGCTTACGGACTTTGGCATCAGTAAATGCACCCTTCTCGTATCCGAACAACTCACTTTCCATGAGTTGTCCCGGAATAGCGGAGCAGTTAACATCCACAAACGGGCGATCCCGTCTGGGACTTGCCCTGTGAATGGCCTTGGCAAGAACTCCCTTTCCAGTGCCGCTCTCTCCCAGAATCATTACAGTCGTATTCGACGAGCGCGCGATCTTCTTTGCCTTTTCATAAACGGGCTCCATGCCCGCAGTACCGACCAGATCTCCAAAAGGTGATGAGGCATCAGAGACGCCGCCTGTCATCTTGGCAAGGGCAGACACCTGCTGGTTAAGCATCCTTTTATCACTGATGTTACGAAGCACCTTATCAAGCAGCACATCTTCAAAAGGTTTGGTGAGATAGTCATACGCCCCGCTCTTAAGAGCATGAACGGCGCTCTTGACATCGGCAAATGCCGTCATGACAACCGCATCCATGCAGGGAGTCTGCGGTGCGATCTCCGTGAAGAATTTGACACCATCTCCATCCGGAAGACACATATCAATCAACATAACATCAAAAGAATCATCTGCTATGTGCCGTCTGGCTTCGCCAAGGGTGTCGCACGCCTGAACAGACATCCCGCCTCTGGTCAACCTGTCGTAGAGGGACTTCCGCAACAGGGCATCGTCTTCCACAATCAGAATCCTCAGATCCATATTGCCACCCTTCTTTATCTCTCAATTGCAGAGAGGCGGAATCTACACAATAGCCAGCGCTTTATCAATCACGCTTCATACACGGCAGTTTCAATACTACACAGAAGCCATCTTCATTCTTCTCCGCCACAAATTGGCCTCCCATGGCCTCAACCGCTGCATTAGCCACAGCCAGACCTATTCCCAGATGACCCGGACGTGGCACCCGGAATGGTTCAAGCGCTCCCGGCCAGACAGCCGGAGGAATACCGGCGCCATGATCATTAACAATAATCTCGACAGAGTTCTTAGTCGAGGAATACCGGATACCGATCCGGCGATCAGCAGACGCCTCAGCAGCATTTCTGATGATTTCCTTAAGCGCAACCAGCAGAGCAGAGCCGTCTGCAACTTGCACCGCGACCGAACGGCACTTCGCCATGAAATTGATCTCAACAAGCGGGTACTGCGCCTGCACATTTTGACAAGCCTGCTCAATGATTTGATCGACCTGCCCCGGACTGCCGCATTGCACCCCCTCCAGCAACAGGCTCAGCCGCGACGCGACCTCAGCAAGAGCATCGCATTCCTTTGCAATCAGGGGAAAGTATTCCCGCTCTGACGGCGTAAGCCTGGACTCAAGCTGGCCTGCCAGTAATGCAGTGGCCGCTTTTATGCCGGATGCAGAGTTCCGGAGCCGATGCCGCAAAGCCCGACTCATCAATTCCTTGCCCTGTCTCGTCATATTCATAAAGTCAATTTGCTTCCATCCGCCCTGCCTTGGCGTCACGAGTCATAGTAATGGCTTCTTCCACGGAAGCAAGAAGGAGTTCTTCATCCCATGGCTTTGTCACAAAGCGGACCACGTTCTTAAACTCCTTCAATGCGCGTACGTGCTCTGCGGAGGGATAGCCCGACAGGACAACCACGTGCAACCCCGGACACTTATCCTTGATTTCATTCAAGAAGACAAAACCATCCTGATCCCCCATTACAATATCCGTTACAGCCGCATCAAAATGCCTGGTGGCAAGCAGCGCGATGGCCGATTTCACATCGGTGACACTGATCACATCTATCCCCGACCGCCCCAGTTCCCGCCGGAGAGCATTACATACAGCCATGGAATCATCCAGGGCCAGCAAACTGGCTCTTGCCTTATCCCCGGATCCGCCCGGGCTGAACACTCCGGTCTTACCAGCGACCCGGTGCGGCTTCCTTTCTTCTGCCGGCAACTCCTCATCCCTGATCGAATGACTATCTACATAAGCCCTCGCGGTCAACCAGTCCATCTTCTCCGATGTCAGAAGTTTATTGATCCGGTCTCTGGTAAGCACTGTATTGGCCTTCAGAAGCAGCACATTTTTGAGAGTTCTTAAATCCCGCGAAAGAATCATGCCAGGGGTCAATGCTGTTGGCGTAATCTCAAACTCTTCATCACCTTTCCGCCGGATGGGATCTATATTGGCCAGGGCAAATAGAAATCTGTTCACAATGTCCGGGTCCAGCCTGTGTCCCTGCAGACGAACTATTGAATGGCGGGCGGCATCCTCGTCAGAAGCCAGCATTCCGAGACCTGGATGCATCTCAAGGTCATATGCATCTGCAACAGCTACGACTCTGGCCATCATTGGTATTTGGTCGCCATGAAGCCCCTGCGGGTAGCCTGTGCCATCGTAGTGCTCATGGTGGTGAAGAACCGCTTTGGCTATTCGCTCAAAGCCGGTGATGCCGTTCAGAATGGAGTATCCTACCATGTAGTGAGGTGGCCGGTTTCCGCCTTTATCCAAAGCATGTCCCATCAATAGCCGGTCGCCGGAAGCCGCGATAAAACCAACATCGTGCAACAGAGCTACTGCCTCCAGTTCTTCCTGTTCCTCCCGTGACAGCCCGCTCAGTTTTCCCATCGCCCTGCTCCACTCTGCCACTCTCCGGCAATGGGCGCCGAAATGTGCCCGCCGCATGTCCAGCAGCGACAGTAAAGCTACGGCAATTTCCCTGCGAGAGCACTGCATGGTGCTCTCCGGCTGGCTCCCGGAGACATCCTGTCCTGAATCAGGCATTACACCTCCTGCCTGCTCTGACCCGGTTTTCGTACTCATGTATGGTCCATCTTCGGAGTTATCAACCTTTTATGCCTGTTGCCATTACCGGAATCTCAACAACTACGCGCGTCCCTTTGCCACATTCACTGGTGACAGAAATACGTCCGCCATGAAAGGCCAGAATCTTCTGCGCTATTGTCAACCCCAACCCCATGCCCTTCTCTCCGGACTTGGTGGTGAAAAAAGGATCGAACACCCGGTCAAGGTGTTCAGGCAATATGCCTTTCCCGGTGTCATCGACTGCCACTTTCACCCATCCCTTCCTGATGGATGTAACCAGACGGAGAATCCCGGGGCCCGGCATGGATTGAAGAGCATTCACGATGAGAATTAGAAATACCTGGGTTACGCGGCTCGGTATGCACATTACCGGTGGCAGTTTCGCGTTTTTGCGCTTCACGGAGATTTTCGCACCTATCTCCATACGAACCATGTTCAAGGCTTTGTCTATCAGAGAGTTGATATCTGCAGGTACAAGATCATGCTTGTCATCTCTTGAGAACTCACGAAGATCACTGGCGATCCGTACTAGTAATTCCATTCCCTCCAGACTGTCCCGGCACATGGAATCAAGCTCAGTCCGGTTTGTCTCGAAATGAAGCTCCTCGCGCAATAGCCGGACTGCCTCACGCTGAGCGTCCAGCCGCTCACGCCTGGCACCTGCTGCATAAAGAGCAACAAGATTTTCTTCCGCATCGAGTACACGGTACACATCGCAAATACCAGCCGCAAGACTCCTGAGGTTGCTTGTGATGAAACTCAGCGGAGTGGATATTTCATGGGCAACACCTGCCGCCAACCGCCCCAGCATCGCCAGTTTCTCCGCGCGCACAACCTGTTCCTGCGTTGACTGCAGCTGCTCATATGCCGCTGACAGCTCGTTATTCCTCACTCTAAGCAGCCGCTCATTTTCCGCCAGTTTCAAGTGCAGCGCGAGCCTGGCAACTATCTCGCGATCTTCACAATTCTTGGATATGAAATCACGGGCCCCGAGGCGGAGAGCCGAAATCCTCTGCTCACTCTCCTCCAATCCTGAAAACAACAGTATGGGAAGATCTGCCATGACTGGACTTGACCGGATCGTACTGCACAAATCCAACCCGCTCTGTTTGTCCAGCACCAGATCAATGAGAATAATGTCCGGCAGCCTGGACTTAAGAAACGCAAGAGCTTTGGCCGGCGTTCGTACAGCCGCCACCTCGTAGCCGCTGATGGCAAGGCTCTTCCTGAGCGACTCAATACTTTCAAGCCGGTCGTCTACAATGAGAATCAGAGCCTTCCTGCCGTCAGTCATGAATTTTTCTCCGGAACACAAGAACCGCACCATCCACCTCGGGCGGCAGCAGTAATCCGGACAAAACCGGATCTTCCTGCCACTCAAACTCCAGTTGCTTTTTATAAACTTCCCAGTTGCCGCTAGCGAAGGCCTTCCGGCTGACGATGACGATATAGAGCTTCACAGAGGAGCTCGCGAACACCGACTTCTCAAAATTGTTTCCGGCCGGCGGCCACGAACAGAGCACTACTGCGGGTGCGTATTTCCGAAGGGCTGATTCCGCGTCCAACTTTTCAACAAAGTCAGGATAGTCGATGTCCCTTGTCCAGGCATGATTGTCTGTTGCACGAACAGAAACACCCTCCTGCCTCAGAAACCGTGTCAACGTGCCGTCTCCGGCTGCAATCTCCATGCATGGCCTGTTTTCAATCAAACCGGCGAGCGCCTTCACCAGTTTATCACTGTAGAAGCAGTAAATACCTTTCTGCTGGACCAGATACAGCATCAGGCCACGCTGCTTTCTGCGAACCAGCGCCCAGACAATCTTAAACCAGGCCATTGATACAGGTTTACGTTCCAGCCCCTGCCGAAAAAGCAATCGTTGAATGATGAAGCCATCCCACAGTGAGAGTCTTGCCTTGCCCTCTTTCCCGTAATCCGACACGGAAAGAAGATACGCGTTGGTCAACCACAACCGGATCATCTGGTGTCGAATGACAAATGGAAATGCTGTCTTGATCACCGCCAGGTTACCACGGCTTTTTTTGACCCTCGAGTGGTAGGCATCTGCAGCCATGCTGATCCGCTGCATCGCTGATGCGAGTTTTCGCGACTCCTCCGGCTCGCACAGCGGAGTCAGCTCCCTGGAAATCGCATCCCACTGTTCAGGGAACCGCTCCTTCAACCGGTGAAGAGAGAACGATCCTGCAACAACTTGCTGGTATTCGGCTAGGATGTCAGTTTTCATCATTTTTGAGACTGGGCCATAATTACAGACCTGATCGGGTATGGCATCGCCTCTGCTTCATGTTCTCAGCATACACTTACTATGGAGCTGCAAGCATGACCCATGCCACGACAGATGATACAAAGACGTCTACCGGGAATACCACGCCTTCAAGAAGTCCGTCCTCAAATAGCGCGATCATACCACCTTGTCCACCAATTGTTTACATCGAACCTACCAATGCCTGTAACTGCCAATGCACCATCTGTCCACGGCAGAAGATGACTCGCCCAACCGGCATGATGAAGATGGAGATGTTCAAGACCATTGTAGACGAATCAGCCGCGTGGCAGCCCGAATTGCGTCTCTTCAACTTCGGAGAACCGCTTCTTCACCCGGAATTAGGAGAAATGATAAAGTATGCCCGCACAAAGGGTCTCAATCCCAACTTTCAGACGAATGGACTCCTTCTCGACGAATCAAGAATTGTCGCCATCCTTGAAGCTGGCATAACCTATTTCGGTATCTCCGTGAACGGTCTCACTGAGGCTGAATATGCAACGATAAGGCCGGGATGCCGGATGAAAGACATCAAGAGCAACCTGCAACTATTGAGGACAATCTCACATCGGCTCAAGAAGCCTGTGCACATCCACCTGAATGCCCAGATCCTTGCGGACGAAAGAAACAGCAGGAAAGCGGATATTCAAAGCTACGTTCTGTATTGGGACGGAATACCCGACAGCCTGTCGGTCACAGGTATCAGTCTCTTCTCCGGCGTGGCCGTGATGACACATGGTAAAAACAAGGTTGTAGACCATGCACACCTGCCGGTCAAAGCTGCTTCGACCGTCGTTTGTACAGAACCATTTGACCGGCTTATTATCAAGTGGGACGGTCGCGTAACCGCTTGTTGTTCAGATTATGATGCTCAACTGGTACTGGGCCAGATCGGCTTCCAGACAATTGAGGAAATCTGGAATGGGTTATCCCTCACTGATCTGAGAGACACCGTGATGAAGCAAAGATACAACTCGTCCCCGTTATGCCGGTCCTGTCCTAAACTCTACTCCAAAGAGTTCACTCTCTTGTTTAAGAAACCACCACCAGGGCGGTCACCTGGATGAGCATAGAGAAAACAATGAGGAGCCTCACATGGCCTCAGAAGCTGTGACACAATTGCAGAAGCGCGGCCGGCGTGGCAGCCGGCCCTCCAGATCATTATCAAAATCGCATGACTTCGATAATGGAGGG
>JBAXMA010000087.1:0-9565 GCA_037134535.1 bacterium | reverse complement strand
CGGCCGGCGTGGCAGCCGGCCCTCCCAATTCTGAACAAAATCGAGTGATTTCGATGAGGGAGGGCGCGGTGCCACCCCATAGGTGTTAAGCTAAAGAAACACAAGAAAGACTGAATATCCAATAACGAACAAGGACCCGCCTGATGACGGACTACGCCCCGGTACGCGATTACGACAACGATTACGATTAGGACATGATTGGACAAGCTCCGAGCTCCCCGGAGGGGAGCAACATGATAGCCCGGCGAGAATCGCCGGGAGGCAGGGCAACGCCCTGCCGCAGGTATCGGACGGGCGAAAATGAGATGAGGCCGTTGGGCGCGAGTTGAGATGAAACCGGACCTCGCGCTCAACGGCCGCAAGACAGGGGTAAAAGACATTGCGACCAAATTCCCGGGGTTTCACCCCGGGCTGAAATGTAGCTCCCCTCCGGGGAGCGAACATTCAACATTCAATGTCCAACCTGACCCCAAGTAAGAAATAGGTCACTCGCGTACGCCTTCAGGGGACACTCACGCGTGACCCGCAGCGGAGTTGGCTGAGATACCTGAACTTCTCCGATCTTCGGTCGGATATTGGTTGCTGGATATTGGATATTCATTGTAAGTCGTGCATAACAAGCATGTTACAATAGAATGAGTCGTTCTTAGCTTAACACCTATGGGTGCCACCCCCGCCGGGAATCATTTCACAGCTTCTCACGAGGTACGTCGTGGGCCTCCCAGCGCCCTTGTGGTGCTGTGGGCGAAATTCAGACTCCTGCCTCACAAGGGCATGGAGCCCCGCTCCGTAACTGAGGCCGTACAGCGACCATCTCTCTTGTCCATGAAGTCCGACAGGGATAGAGAACCGGTTTGTAAGTCATTGAATGCCAACACCAACCATCGGCGCTTTCTGCCTGTCCCGAATTCGCTGAACTTTTCGTCTGTCCCTGATGTGTCCTCTGGTATAACATTGGTCGTACCTGCTGATGAAAGCTCGCAACTGGAGTGTTGAATGAATCGTAGAACCTGGCATCGGACGCTGAATGTTAATCGCGGAACGATGAGGAGTGCACAAGTCGGGTCCTTGATTGTTGCTCTTCTAGGTCTTCTGTGCGCCAACATTCTCAGGGGGGCGCCACAGGACGCGAAGGAACTGCCCCCGCCTTCCAGCGCCAGCTTCAGCGCCCTGCGCCTGGCCGTGGAGGATCTGATTTCAACTTTCGGCACCAGGTATGCCGGAGGGAAGGCGTTTCTGTCGCGATTGGATGCGATAGAAAAACAGGATGCATCCGGCGGATCATCCGACTTTCTAGCGCTGCAACGTGAGGCACTGCTGGCCAATCCGCTTGTGAGCGGACAGGAAATCGTCTACGTGGCGAGGGATCAGTACTTCGAGGCTGAGTACCACGCGATCGACACGCTGTTCCAGACGGGAGAATCCACCGATCTGCTGTTTCATGACAGTTTCCGACCGGGTGGTGCGCTGAAGGTGCTGAATGCAGCGACCGGGCAAGCACGTACCCTTGTCGACGCGCCACAGGGAAAAGTGCGCAGCCCATGCGTTCGTTTTGACGGCAGGAGAATTCTCTTCGCGATGCGGCGCAGTTCGAAGGAGAACTATCACATCTTCGAAATCAATGCCGATGGCACTGGATTGAAGCAGCTCACATTCGCGGAGGGCGTGAGCGACTTTGATCCGGCATATCTGCCGGACGGCGGCATCGTTTTCTCCTCCACGCGTGAGCCGAAGTTCAATATGTGCAGCCAGGATATCGGAGCTAATCTCTTTCGCATGGATGCCGACGGGGCGAACATCCACCAGATCACGAAGAGCACCCTTTTTGAAAATCAGGCCAGCCTTATGCCTGACGGGCGCATCGTCTACAAACGGTGGGAATACGTTGACCGGAATTTCGGCGATGCCCACGGCTTCTGGACTGTCAACCCCGACGGAACGGCTCAGTCGATCCTGTGGGGCAACAACAAGGCGGACCCGGCGGCCGTCTACTATCCGCGAATCATTCCAGGATCCAGGCAGCTGCTCTGCATTCTGGGCACGCATCACATGCACATGTGGGGTGCGCTGGCAATCATTGACCCCCGCATCGACACCGATCGCAACGCATCCATCCTCCGCACCTGGCCTGCCAGCGTCCGCGCAACCCTCAGGGACAAGGATGATTTCGACTGCGATCGACTGGGCGGCGTAAACCCGAAGTATGAGGATCCTTTCCCTCTCAGCGATAAGTATTTCCTCTGCTCGCGAAGCGATTCTCAGAACAGGATGGGAATCTACCTCATTGACGTCTTCGGCAATGAATTCCTGGTACACAGCGACGCGCCGGGCTGTTTCAGTGCAATGCCGCTTGTGGCCTCGCTTCCGCCGCCGGTCATACCCGCGCGGCGAGATTTCAATAACGGTACAGGCCTCATGTATGTGGCCAACGTGTACGAGGGCACGCACATGAATGGCGTAACGAATGGCGCGGTGAAAAGGCTCCGGATCATCGAGTCACCCGAGAAGCGAGGATGGTCCGGAACGAGGGGTTCAGAAGGCAAGTGGTTCGGCCAGGGGTTCCAGGCGCCAGGCATGAACTGGCATGACTTCACCGCCAAGCGTATTCTGGGCACCGTGCCGGTAGAGACCGACGGCAGTGCATATTTCTCCGTGCCTGCGGATACCTTCATCTATTTCCAGCTTCTGGACGAGAACGACATGATGATTCACTCGATGCGCAGCGGCACTGTCGTACAATCTGGCGAAAAGACCGGCTGCGTGGGATGCCACGATAGCCGGCTGACCGCACCGCCGCCTCACGAGGCAATACCGATCGCGCTCAAGCGTATGCCAAGCGTGATTACGCCATGGTACGGGCCACCGCGAATGTTCAGCTTTATGGCCGAAGTTCAACCTGTGCTGAACAAGAATTGCGTACAGTGCCACGACTTCGACAAGCCGGCCGGCAAGAAGCTCGTGCTCGCAGCCGACCGTGATCCGTTCTTCAATGCCGCATATACGGAACTGTGGCGCAAAGGGTACATAAAAGCCATCGGCGCAGGGCCGGCAGGCATTCAGCAGGCGTATTCGTGGGGATCGCATCCCAGCCGCATTGTAAAAATCATCCGGGAGGGTCACCCGGCTGGCAGCGGTGGCCCCACCCTTGACCAGCTCAAACTGGACAAGGAGAGTTTCGATCGCATTGTCACATGGATAGACATCAACGCGCCTTACTACCCCACCTATTACAGCGCGTACCCGTTAAATGCCGGCGGTCGTTCTCCTATGAACAACAAGCAGCTCCGCCAGCTCGGCAAATTGACCGGCGTGAACTGGGGCGCCCAGCAGAACTTTGGGTCCAGCAGCGGCCCGTGGATCAGCTTCGAGCGCCCGGAGCTTTCGCCATGCCTTGCAAAACTCGATAGGACTTCGAGCCAATACGATGAGTCACTGGCACTCATCCGGGCTGGCAAAGAGGCACTCGACAAACAGCCGCGAGGGGATCTGGCCGAGTTCACTCCATGCGAAAAGGACCAGCAGCGTGAAGACTTCTACCTCCAGCGGCTCAAGATCGAGCTCAACAACCGCAGATCAATCCGCGATGGGAAGAGGACTTTCGACGCGCCATCACAGCCCACTGGATCGTACTGAGGAGGTGCGCAAGCCGATAGGGACAGAACACCTGCTTGTAAGTCGTTGAATACCAGCACCAACTATCTGCCTGCCCCCAATTCTCTCTAAGCAACATTGAGTGATTTCGATAAGGGAGGGCGCGGTGCCACCGCACCTGGAATTATTTCAAATCTTCTCACAAGTTACGTCGTGGGCCTCCCAGGGCCCTTGTGGCGCTAGGGGCACAATTCAGGCTCCCTGCCCAGTAACTAAGGCCACCTTGCCCGGTAAATACAAACAAAGTGCTGTACTACATACATCACATTGTGATACTATGACTTGAAAGTGAGTTCGGCAGTGCAGTGTGTATCCCGTCAAGGTGGATTCGCAAAAGAAGAAAAGGAGATGGTACATGAAGATCTTCCTGCCATTGGTCGCAATCATGGTTACGGCTCTGTTTGGAGGCTGCGGTGGTGATTCGACCAATCCCATTGTCGGGAAATGGTCGCCCCCCGTCGGCGTCATAATGACTTTCTATGATGATGGTACATGTTTCGGAGTGATGGCGGACCACCATCAGTGGAGTACCAGTGACGGCCTCCTCTCGATTAGCGGACCGGGTGTTCAGACATTTACGTTTCCCTACAGTGTATCCGGCGATACGATGACATTGACAACTTCAAACGGGCAAGTGTTGCAGTTCTCGCGAGTTATTGAAGATAGCAACACTTCAGGCGGAGGTGACACAGGCGGTGATGGGGGTGTAGTCACCCAATCGAAGTGGAATCAAATTACATCCGGTATTTCGTACAGTCAAGCCATCGCAATTCTGGGAAACGAAGCTTCCCACAAGGGTACTCCGGACAATGGTTCATACTACTGGTTTTCTGCGGGCGACAACTGGGTAAACATCAGTTTCCATGCTTCTCGAGCTTCTGGTAAGTCCGTCTCCCCGTCCGGGGATATCACCGGCGAGTTCCAGGCAAGATGGAATTCAAGTACTGGGCAATATGATTACTAAGATGAATATCCCAAATGCCGTTTGCCCGTAGAGGACGAACATAAACAAAGTTCAAAGCATGATACAGAATCAGTTGCTGTCCAGTGAGATATGAATAACCAATCAATAGTGCCAATACTGCTAGTGGTAGTTTCAGTCATTCTTGGCTGGGTTGTCCGAATGGTCACCGCAAGGAACGGAGCGGAGCGTAAAGTCGTTCTCTCAACTGGATTAATGAAACTACTGCTCTATGTGCTGACGCTGATTTTGTTTTGCGTGGCCATTGGGGCCATCGGATGGCTCGTCGTCAGTTTTATGGACGGTAACATGCTTGGAATCGGGTTGAGTTTTGCCGCCACATTGGTTTCGATAATTGCAGTAACGAAATTGATGGAACTGCTGTTCTCAAAATAGAATTCGCAGGGGCAGACATCGCAGAGTCTCGTGGATTCGCCACGTCAACCTATTGAGTGACAGGGATAGGCCTGCCCGGAGCATCCGTAGCGGATCTGGCCAATAAGTGAGTCCTATCTCGGAATCCAATATGAGTCCGATTTGGCCCGTCAATACAGAGAAGCCCACGGTCTTGCCACCATTGCAAGTTGCGGAATGCATGCGGTGGTTACTCCGTCGTTACGTTTGGGTACAGACTTGATCTGGTCAGGAACCTGACTCCGCATTTCTTCCTGAACGCTTCCGAGTGACAGAGAAATTGTCGCCGCTGGGGCCTGAACATGTGAAGGTTGTGCCATCACCTCACCTCCCATGCAATAACTGGTGCGTGTGGTCATCTTTCAGACACTGCCGGCCCAACCGCAGCGAGAAACACCTTGCATCTCCGGCAGGTCTGCATCTTAGCCTGCCACGTGTGCATGGTCTTCCCCTGACATTTGGTCCCGTTGATGAACCAGCAATAATGTCCGGCTTTGAGTTCCCATGCTGGGCACGATGTACGAACATGAGGCGGGCACTGCCGTATCACCCAGCAAGCTGCTACCGGTTTGTGTGTGCGGCGTGCCAGCATGACAAGAAAAAGCATCTGGCGCTCGACATGGACTGGGATCCTGCGCCAGCCCTGTTCGAAGCTGTGAATTGCCCGGAGCGAGACTCCCAGCAGATCAGCCAGCTGGCGCTGGGTCTTCTTCATTCCGCGCCGCCGCGCCTGAAACTCTTTCATGGTCATCAGGATGCTCCTCGAGCTGATATCTAGTCTGATCAAATCCGCCTACCAACTCTTGCTTGATGATATACCGGACTGCCGTCAAAAAGGCAAATGGGATCTCTCGTCGCACAGGGGTTGGCAACGAGCAGAAATGACGACGAATGCCCTGTTTTGGTTCAAAAGAATATTGCCAGATTCCATCTAAGCATCCAGGCAAGCGGAGTTGACTGCCATATCACACGGTGACGACATAGTGATAACCTACCTCGACGTTTGTCGAAGTGCGGAGCAGATTTGCGATATACGTTAGAAACGCGAGAGTCAAGCAGGTGGGGCTGAGACCACTGGTGACGCACGGCTGTAAATGTGAAGGGAAGCACTGAACGCATCAAACTGATGCAACGCCGTAAATTGGAGACTCAGCGTGCAGCAGGTTTTGATGTCGGTCGCTATGATTGGTCTGTTGTCCTGTGGCGCATGTGTAGAGGGAGAGATACAGTCAGTAGTGACCAAGGCACGTTCAGGCCGGCCGGAACCCCCTACTCAGAAACCGTGACGGACAAGAGCTAGTCGCCCTCGTCACATTCACCCTATGGTCGCGGTCCCAGGCCATGTGGGCAATGCCGGTAGACAGCTTTGGTGTATGCCATACTGGACGCCAGCTGTGCAATACCGATCGACATTCCATTCCAGAGGCGCGTTACTTCTGCCACATGCAGGGGTTGGGAGTTCCAGACTGGGATCTGTTGCAGCAAGACACGGGTACAGACCTGTGCCACCTGCTTGTGCGGCAGTTCCGGATTTCAAGCTTACTGGTGCAAGGCCTGCTGTGGTTTGAACCGGGTTCGGTGACTGAGTCTCATCGATGATCTTTCCGAGCCACCTGTCAATACCTGCCGCCGTATCGGCGGCAATTGTAGAGGTCCCGTCTTTGAAGGCATCCGACAAAGAACATCCCGTCAATAGATAAACTGTTTGCGCAGATTGCAAACCAAGCAGGGAATCTGAAAGTTAGTATCCGTACATCGTGGGGATGAAGTCCGCCTCGGCAATTGGACCTGTTCTCACTCGGTTTGTACCTCTGTCCGAAGATGATTGCTCGAACCCGAGATTGGGATCTGTTGGGTGTCCTTGCATGGTCTGGCTACCGGTTGTCGGCAATGCGGCCACCGCGCCTCTTACAAGCGAGAAGGTTCCGTTCTGAGTAACGGGATCAAGTATTCCGAGCATAGTACCGGTTATTGTGTCTCCACTGATGGATCCCTGATAGGTGTAGGCAATGCCGACAATTGAGTAGGATATCTTGAACTGATTGCCAGCCGTTTGGGATGAGATGCCTGTTGCATCTGGTAGTACAGGGAATCCTATTACCCCGTCAGCGCCAACTTGCATGTAAAACGGAGCCGTCATCGTCTGTCCGGCGATACCAGGTGCGCTTGTAGTTACCGTAAGATTCCCGGAGTACGTGGTTCCTGCCGGCCCGAACGCGCCTCCATTGCCGTTGCTGGTTTCTGGCTCGGGGCGCGTTCCGGTCACTGGGCCTGTATGGCCAGATTGGGCCGTGACTGTTCCTGCTAAAGTGTTTCCGTCAATGTTGCCGGAGAAGCTATTGGCGTAGTTGTCGGGGTATGTGATCGTGAGATTCAAGGCTGCTCCGGACGATGTGCCAGCAACAGTACCTCCAAGATCTGTCGTGCCCGAAACCTGATCGCCAGATTGTGTCATCTGGATTGCCTCTGTAAGGCCAGTGGGATAAGTAACATCCCATGCGCCGGTTGCGCCGATCTGATCACTACCGCCACCACACCCTGCTAAAGACAGCATCACCATCACTGCGGCCAACGACAATACCCTCTTCATGCTGATCTCCTTGTTAGCAATCCGACTCGTACTGTTATCTCTCGACTTTTTTGAACGTATCACGTGGTGATAGTCATGTCAATCATGAAGACGGGCGCAGCCAGAATTCATCAATTGGCAAACTACCGGAAAGTAGAGAGGGCATCTCTTCTCGCTTGTCCGGCGCCGCACCATGTGTATACTTCCAAGCACGTAAAGACAGAGCTACATCACATTCAGAATGGAGAACGCTATAATGAATACAGTAACACGTTTGGGAACACTCATCTTATCTCTATGCTTGACTTCCGGATGTCAGGAAGCAGACAAAAAGAAAACAACATCCAGCGACAAGGCAATATGCCCGGCAGGCGGCAAATCAAAGTCAGGCGACGCCGCGTGCCCTGTTCCGGCATCTGGCGCAGCTGGTCAGTCCCTTCCCGGGCAGATTGAAGGGAACGTCACCCAAACCCTCGCCGCAGGACGCTACGTCTACGTGGAAGTCGATACAGGATCTGGAAATATCTGGGTTGCTGCTCCGGATGAACCTGTCGCCAAGGGCGATAAAGTCGTTTGCAAACCACAGACCATGATGGAGAAGTTTGAAAGTCCCTCGCTAAAACGCACATTCGATAAGATTTACTTTGTCGGATCTCTGAAGAATCCATCAGTCGCAGCCGGAATGCCCACCAATCACCAAGCTATGGGGGCTATGCCCGCAGGACACGGTTCTATGCCTTCCGGTCATGGACCTAAGCCAGCAGCAGTCGCGACAAACATCAATGTGGATGTCGCCAAGGCCGACGGCGGGGTGACAATCGCCGAAATCGCTGCGCAACGCGAGAAGCTTGCCGGTACAGAGGTCATCCTTCGCGCCAAGGTCATCAAGTTCAACCCCAACATCCTGGGTGCCAACTGGCTTCGTGTAAAGGATGGCTCCGACAAACGGGATCTTGCGATTACCACCAAAGTCGAAGTTAAACCGGGTGACACCGTTCTTATCCGCGGCCGTCTTGAGCGCGACATCGACATCGGCAGCGGATACAAGTACGACATCATCATCCGCAACGCCGAGGTAACAGCGGAAAAACCCTGAAGAGAGAAGTATTCTGGTTTCATTCGCAGGTGAAAGACCAGGTGCCCGTAGGGTTTTTGGACTGCCCGAAACATGGCTTTGCTGATTGTGGAATATTCCGTTCACAGTCACCATACAGCATATTCTAGTGATCCGTGTTTGTGGCAGGATGCTAACAAGGAGACAATATGCAAACTCAGGACATTGGCATTAGTTCGGAAGAGCATCGGGCTGGCCCGAGATTCGAAGAGCAGGATTATATCACGGTAACCGTAAAGAATGCGCCGACCGCGACATCGCTGGATGGACTGACCTTCATGTGCCTTAGCAAGGATCTGTCTGTCCACGGACTTCAGTTTTCGGCGTTCATCAACCCGCCGGTCAACACTATACTGCTGCTCCATATCACCTTCACGCGGCCGGTTCGAGTTCTTAACCACACGGCAAGAGTCGTCTGGACTAAGGCGACCGAAGATGCGACATACTGCATTGGTGTTGAATTCACTGATACAAACAGCGCGAGCGTGACTGTCTGGAAGACTCTCGTGACGCAGCTAAGTGCGACCGCGGCAGGATAAATAAGAAGATCCGTGCCTGCGTGATGATCCACCCGATGTTCCAGCACAGTGCGAATATGGACAGGTCCATGGTTTTAATCCACGCGCCCGCGGGGGGCGCGACTTTTCAATCGTGCGGATATCGCCCCATCCCTGAGTTTCAATCCACGCGCCCGCGGGGGGCGCGACGACGGTGCAAGATGACAGCAGAAACGGCAAGGGTTTCAATCCACGCGCCCGCGGGGGGCGCGACGCTGCCTACGATAAATTGATCATTGAGCGTCGTGTTTCAATCCACGCGCCCGCGGGGGGCGCGACTTGCTGCTGTGTCTCGGTCC
>JBAXMA010000086.1:0-9748 GCA_037134535.1 bacterium | reverse complement strand
ACACACATATTACATGGGATGCACCGAAGAGTCGCCCAACCCGCCCAACCTCCTGAAAGTCAAACAAACCCGGCATTGAGAGAAGATTCTTCTCGCTCACGTACTCTGAAATATTCTCATTCATCTCAAGTTTGATCACTTGTCCGGGAGTATTCTGCCGGGCTTCCTTGATTATATTGGCGTGGAGCAATGCCCTGTACTCCTCCTGCATGACGCCCATCGGGGCAAGAATCAACACAAACTGACCATTGGATGGAGCGATCGTCTGCTGAAGATTGTAGACATGCGTCAGTATCTGTCTTTCCCCGCGGCCCGTCCAGTGCCCGAAATCAATGCCGCGGCACACTGCGCAACCGGAACAGACCAGAACTGCCATACCGGACAATATAGCTGGTCGCCTCAAGGCCATCAGTATCCTCAGCATACCGTCGTATATTGCGTGCAATCTATCAGTTCTCATACTTGACCTTCATTTCAGCCGTCCGACCACAAGGACATACAACTCTGAGCCCTGTGATCTTCGTGCCTTCACGAATCGTATCAACTCTGATCTGAGCCTGGGCGGTACCATGCACCACTACCGTCTGATCGGACACACGCACGGTCCCGGCGCGAAGAACTGGCGACAACTTCTTTCCAAAGCTCTTCGCCATATCACGGCCGGACGTCAAAACCTGACGAGCGTCCACGAAATACTCTTTCCGGTACAATTGGTTGGTCTGGTCACCTATTGGCATTGCCGCTTCCCTGTTTGTATACTATTTAATCTCCGCCTTACCGGGTGGCGATCCCGCTGTTTTCGGATCCACGCACTCCTGCTCTGTATCCGGAGTCTCTTCCACGCAATCAAGCAACTCTTCCAGAGTAAACGGCTTTGGGACCCATTTCACCCTGCCACCTGCGCCAGCAATCGGGTTTCTCCTCAGACTGCCGGAAACAACCACGACCCTGCGTAGCCCTCCATGTCTAAGCCCCCACTCAGCCAGCGTCCTGCCGTTCACCGATGGCAACTCCAAATCAGTCACCAGCACGTCGAACTTACATGCCTTGAGCCGTTCCATGGCCAGGGCCCCATCATGACATGTCTCTGTCTTGTGCCCTTTCAGTTCTAGATAGCGGGCTATTGCTTTTGCCTGCAAAACCTCATCTTCCACGATAAGGACAGACCATTTCTTCTTTCCACTGTCAGCTTGTCTCATGCCATAACCATACCATAGTCAGCCGGCTCGATCAACCGATCTCCGGGACTAACGCGCGCCCGGACTGCTTCATCCACGCCTGCGAATGTGTGAAACCGACTCTGTCGCAGAGCCATAGAGTCTCTTTATCATCCCGCACTGGCGCCGCACACAAGCCGTCCGTTCCAACTCCTGCCGCAGTCTGTCTCTGGTCATGAGAGCCATATCAATCCATTCTCTGTTCCGCTCAACACATTCACTGATCATATCCCGAACTGCCGCAGCAGACAGGTCGCCGGTCCGGCTCATTACATTCAGACAGGCCACCCATTGATCTAAAAGGCCAATCACCCTCCGGCCGTCGCCAGCGTGAACAGCCAGTTCAACGTCGTGCCCGAGTTCATGGAGTCTGGCGGAACCTCCGGTCATGATAACCTCAACCTGTCACACTGATCGTATTGTTTGCCATAGCCTCGCGCGCCGGTTCATTGGCAACCACTTCCTTCTGTGCAACGGCGCCCCATGCTTCACGAAGATCACTCAGCATTTTGCGAACTTCCTTGATCCCCTTCAAGTCCTTGCTTACATCCGCCTTGCTGAGGTGATGAACCATGAAATCATATAACCGCTGGAGCTGATGTGCGATCTCTCCGCCTTTCTCCATATCCAGGGAAACCGCCAATTCCGTGATTACATCCTGTGCGTGAAGAAGGTTATTACCGATCTGCTCGATGCGGGACGGGTCATTAATGCCAAAGGCCGACTCAGCCTTGTCGAGCGACTTTATCGCCTCATCATAAAGCATCATCACAAGCTCCATGGGACTGGCTGTCGAAACGTGCGATTCCTGATATTTTCTTACGGACATAACTCATCCTCCTGTATCTGCCCCGCTTTTTGTTGTCAGTTATCTCTGATCCGGACGTCAATAACGCCGCGGTTCAATCATGCTGTTCCAATAAGACATCGCTCTTGTACTGAAGCCGGCTCCGCTGCCGGAAGACATTCCACCGGCTGGATATCCGCTATTGTCTGCCTCACCAGGTCCCGTGTCCACATGGCCGCTCCGGTAATCTGCTCATAGAACTGCCGCCATCGCTTGAATGCAAAAACAGCTTCGGAATACGATTTCTCGTGGTCCACTCTGCACGTGGTCAGACCGTAACAGGCCGGCCAGAGACTCATTTCCAGCAGACAGGAAGACGCCTGAAGTTCCTGGAGAGTACGATCCGCCGCCTCCAATTCACCAGCCAGTCCCTGCATTGTGGTCAAAACATCCTGGCCGGACCGGGATGCAAGAACCAGCAGTTCGTTGCATATCCTCGCTGCGGCCCTGGCTGTCGTGGCAACCGTATCAAGCCTGCCCATATGGTCGACTAATGCAGCGGCAACAGGTTCGCGGCAGTCGTCCGCGAACGACCGGTGAGCAGACTCTACAACAGCTGCGGCGTCAAAGGGCATAGCGGCAAATTCATTCAGTCGGTCCGGAGTCGCCAACTTCATGCCGCGAATCTGCGCACCAGTGTCGGTTACATTGACCAGACAAGTCTCTTTATGCTGTTCAACGTACTGCTCAAGCAAGATGAGGTAGTTGCGGAACTGTCGCGTCGTAAGGACAGTTTCCTGATAGTTTCCCGGCACTCGAACCAGTTCCCCGTGCTCCATATCAACCTTAACGCCATGATACATGGTATTTCGGGCATGCGTGGTACCGTCATTTGCAAGGCTGAGATCAAACCCTATGGTTACGACGGTACTGCAACCCATGAATACGGCAAGATCGACGGCCGTGGAGGTCACGGTGCCGGCGGCAAGCATGACACCCCTCTCTCCGGTCAGCTTGTCGAGCCATGCGTCGATCGGGTTGGCGTCGAGCGTTCCGGCAAACAGCCCTTTGAACTTCGGAGGTGCCGGTGGGAATACAAGTGTTGAGCATACAAGATAAAGATCGTTGCAGGGCACTTTAAATTGCGATGCCATAAGAGGATGAGCGTCCACCGCCACAACCAGGTCCGGGCGAATTCCGGCATTTCGCAGCGCGCGGAGAGCTGTGCCAGTGCTTACGACGACATATCCGCTCGCACAGGTCTTGAGATACGGAAGTGCGGCGTTCAACGACGGCCCGGCTCCAACCACAAGTGCAGGCTTCCCCTTGAATGCATTGCGCAGGGCGACCACTCCCGGATTTCGAAGCAGAATCGGCAGATTCTTAAGCGTGTTCATCTGCCACAGTCCTCCCCGGCAGATAAGCGTCCCTATATTGAAGATGCTGAGCGTCAACGCATTGCATATAGACTTGAGAACCCGGTTGTAAAACATGTCTTCTTCAGGACTTGCTGTTGTTTGATCATAAATTTTGAAGCTCGGGCCCTGCGGCATATCCCACATTTTCAGAAAGGACTGTTCCACAAATTTTTCATCGCAGCCCAAAGCCATCCGCAACCGGCCGCTTTCGACATATTCTTCGACCGCACAGCGCATGAACATTCCGGCTACTTTGCGGGGATTCGTCTCCATCCAGAAGACACGGCACAATGGAGGGAGTTCACACATCAGAGTCGGAAGGTCGAAGCCGATCCCCGAGCCCGGCACAATGACAACATTCACAGTGTTATCCCGGATATTGCACCGGACCCACGCGGAGGTGAGCTGCCTTCCGAGTGGCGACTCGTCGCCAGCCCGCCCGGCCCGGATCGTTTCGACAAGCGGCTTTAGCAAGCCGGCAGTGACCGGATCCGCTGCCGCAAGACGCTCCAGCCGTGTCTCAAGATCAACGGCCCCATTAACAGGTAGTGACAACGTGTTCATTTATGATGTGTTGACGTAACAGTGGAAGCAACCTCAGAAAACGATCAAGCACTTCAGGCACACTGGTCTTCAATATCCCGGCAAGTCGCTGCAAATCATTGGCGTCCAGACTGGCAACCATGTCAGCCATAAGTTCAGCCAGTGTCTCCTCGGCCCTCTTGAGATCATCCGACGCGTCCCGTATGCCTTCACCATCGACCCCGAAAATCGAACGGATGTCGTTTTCGAAGACATAGAAATCGCGGATATTCCCTGCCAGGTCCTTAAATTGCGCCAACCCGCTGTCGCTGTCTGAGACCAGCAGATCCGCGCACTGCAGGCTGTTGCAGCGCAGCGCTTCCAATCCGCTCATCGTCACCTTGAGACTGTGAATAGTCACATCCTCGATTGAGTTACTACTGTCTGTTGTCTCACTCATAAACACCCCTGCCCTTTGTTGTTTTGCAGTGACTTACTCAGGTAGCCGGCTCAACAAGCGTCATCACGCTGCCCGGCAGCGCATTTGCCTGAGCCAGCATCGCCGTGCCCACCTGGGTCACAATTGAGCCCGTCATTAACTCCATGGTTTCTGCCGCCGTTTCACTGTCACGAATGCGGTTCTCTGTCGCCCTGATATTTGCAACATGGCTCCGGAGCTCCGCCAATACGGATTCGATACTCTTAGCATCCTGCCCGACCGCTCTTCTCTTGTCAGACAATGCGACTGAGCCGGCGGCAACGGCATCGCCCACCATCCAGGCCCCTTTCTCCGTCGCCGGATTCACCCCGGGATCGCACAAGACATTCAACCAGTCCGGTATCCCGGCGGTTGATGCATCCCCCGCCTCTGCCGACACCGCCCCGTCCGCAGGCGAATGGGACTTGAAGAGGGTGCGATTGTCTTTTTGTGCAATACGGGCCAGCTCTTCCTGCATCAACTCGAAACTACCCTGATTTTCCGCGGCTTTGCTCTCATCACCGGACAAACCTGCCTGGCTCAGCGCCACCCCCGACATGTCTTTCAAGATAGTCTCAGCTTTCTGCAGCCATGCGTCAGTGGTTTGCAGGCTGTTGATCCTGCTTTCTGCATCGATCGCAGCTGCTGATGCTTCACGATACTTCGATCTAAGCGACTGGGCAGCAGTTACTTCAGACGACTTTTCCTCAGCTGGCGCATGAACCACCACCTGGGATAGTTTGGCTATCGATCCACGCAAGTTAGAGGCGTTTGCGGTGTAACTCTTCCACACCGAGGAAGTCATATTGTTGTTATATACCTGCACTTGTTTCTCCTCACCAAGACGCCTTGCAACCGGTACCGGCATCATGTCCGCTGAATACATAGCATCACATATGCCATACCCGTCGCAGACTCCTGTTTGCTGTGTCGATCATGGAATAAGCGGCAATAATTGCCGGTCTGGCGGATCCCCCTACCTGATATTCCGGATTCTCGCCGCAACATGCCCGAACTGCTGGAACCTGTTGTTCTTTATTTTCATATCACAGGGGTTGCAGTTTCCGAACCGGTTGCAGGCGAGATACTCATCAGATAATTTAAGCATACGATCTGTAACGTGCCCTAGCGGCTTGCGTCCCGCATAAAGAAACGAGTGGCAACGGTGAATGCTCCCGTCAGGTGCGGCCAGTAGTTCAGTTGGAGCGCATTCGCACCAGTGGGTCTTTCCGCCCGGGCTCCCCACTCCCGGATACGCATATTCTCCATGCAGCACATTATTGTGCCAACCGAGAAATGGTTTGGTTCTGAAGTCGATCCCGAGATCTGCGCATACGGCAGCAGCATGTTCCATCGCTGCAAGGTTTTCGGGATGCATCACCCCGTACAATCCCACCCGGAATCCCTCATCGCGCAGAAAACGAACTTTTCCAAGAATATCAACAAGCGAGAACTGCTCAGGGTGATAACTCACCCTGATAGGAGCATACGGGGAAGGTCGATTCATCTTAACCGGATTAACCACGGTCACAAACCTGGCGAGGTCAAATTCCAGATTGGTGAGGATATCCACAGGGTGGTTCTGGATCGTTTTTGCAACAATTTCAATAAAATCACGGTGAGACCCAGGCTCACCACCCTGAAGCGTGATAGGAACATCACGGGTATTGAGCCGGTCAAACCACTCAATCCACTCCCTGCCACTGAGTTCGGAAAACCGCAGATTGCTGCCATTGAACCGGTTGATGCAGTAGGAACATCGAAACGGACAGCGAAACGTGAGGAACACCCCTATGTAGTTGTAAGATTCCGGCAATACAAGAGAACCGGCCCTGTGCATTGGCACCAGTTCTTCGCGGATTGATTTCGCCACCGATTGCTGCATGACCTTCTCCACTAAACCGACATCGCAAGTTCCCCGAGCGACTGCTGCCACGCCCTGAAAGCCCTGCTCTTCGCCTCACCGGCCAGAAGGTTCATGACTACCTTCAGAACAATTTCAGGGGAAATATCCGCCATGCACACAGTTCCCTTGTCGCAGGCCTCTTTCATGCAGGGCACCTGTCCGCACGCGCCGGTGGCCTTCACAATTTCCCCGCGCCCGTACATGTAGATCCCGTTCGACGGAGACGGTCCGAACAACGCGACCATCCTTTTGCCCAGCGCAAGGCCAAGATGCATGCCAAGGCTGTCGCAAGTTACGATGAGGCGTCCGGCATTGATCCAGTCCATATACTCCTTGAGATCTCCCTCGCCCTCCTGCCAACTCACGTTCAGGTTCTGACTTAGCAGCAGGCGCTCCAGCTTTGTCCATCGCGATACAGGCCAGGCCTTGGTCGGCCACTTTTTTCCTACGCGATAGTTAAGTCCAACATCATAGACAGGCCGGAACCGCGGACTGTACCCAAGCACATAGCCTTCACCGCGCCAGTAGTCACCGACCATCTGGTACAGCAACGCCTGTATCGGCAGAAACTGGTCCCTGCCGTTGGCAATATCGGCCACCGACTGTGCAAGCGGATGAACAATGAATGTCGTGCCATTCCATCCAAATCCGAGATGAACCGCAGCCGCGATGGAGTCAGACAGCTCACAGATCGCGCGCGATTTCTCTATGCAGACCACCTCGTCAAACTCACGACATTGAAGGTCGGCTACCGTGACCTCATTGTATGCGAGCAGTTCCGCAATGAGCGGATTGTCCGCCAGAAGAGGCAACGCCGACTCCGTGGTGAGCCACGTTACATGGTCATGTGCATATCGATGAAGCAGAACAGTATGACGGAACACATCGCCCAGGCTGGGGGTAAAACCGGCCTCATTGATCAACGTCTCACAATAGCCCATCTTGATTATGAGCACCTTTTTCTTCATTCTTTGCCTCCATTCCCAACCTTTAGCAGTGGTGATGCCACGTCAGACTGGTCAATTCCTGCTCCATAAAGCCTGCAGCCAGGCATATGGCGCGCCCGGAGGCAGGTTCAGTCCCGCAACAATTGCAGTAAATGACCGGTCTGTCAGCAGGAGCGGTAATTCGCCAGGCTGCAGCCACAACCGGATCAATGGCCATGGCCACATATCCAGGCAACCAGGCCTCACGAACGGGCGGGCCGGAGGGAGGTTTCAGCTTCAGTTCCACGCAGCCGCAGAACGGGACAGCCCAAATGGCGGGGAAAACCGATCCTTCCGTGGACAACAGCACCGAGATCGTGTTCCGGTTGATGTATTTCCAGATGCCTGCAGCATCATCAGTCCGCCCCGGCCAGAAATGTACCGACCAGCCGGCCGCCGTCCACTGGTCCACAAACTGCCGCCATTCCTGTCCGGGCTGATCAGTACCAGCAATGGCCAGAACCTGTCTGGCCGCAAATCGCCCGGCCAGGTCACCGCCTTCCAAACCCGGAAGTGCACCAAACAATTCACCATCGCGACCAAGCGTCTCCATTGTCCTCTCAGCCAGTCGCGCAACATGCCGGCCTTCATCGTCAGCCGGTGCTCCGTTTCCTATCCAGTCTTCCCATGCAAGGCAGAACTCGAGAATGGCGGAAGGATGTTCAATCTCCGTCAGTACGTCCACTATGCTGCGGAACGGTTCAAGAAATGGAAGCGGATCCGTCCCGGAGTGTGCCGGCGCCGTCTTCGCCGCGATGGCACTCTTTATCGTCTCCGACAGATCCATGAAGACCTGCCTCAGTTTCTCTCCAAGCATTCCGCTCCTGAGAAAGGCTTCCTGCCCCGTGTTGTTGTCGCTAAAGGCCTGTTTCTGCAAATCCGGCAGAGAAGACACCGCAGAGCACAGATCCATGACAGTCGTGCCGGCGATTCTTGCGCCACTCACGGTGGCATTCACCACCGGCACGTTCAGCAGCGCTATTCTCCGCTCGAATTCGCGGTGATACATCTTCAACGTCCAATCCGAGGCACGGTATGCACCATCATTACCTTGAACAACAGTCTGCTGATCAGGCGGCGGCGGGTCGTCGTCATAGTACGGCACCGCGTGATGTTCGGGGTGGCCCCGTTTCCCGGCAAATGACAGATCAAATCCGACCATAATGATGCGATCCGCACCGATAATCGACGCCACTTCCAATGCGGCGTGACCAACACACTGGCCAGTGTCAAACACCGGAAATTCGCGAACTTCTCTGGAAATAATCCGGTCCGCACACTTGCCTGAGCCACCCCAGTAGATCGGCCCGCGATGATACCTGGCAACAGGCCATGCTGTCTGGAGAAGACACGCCACAGGCACATCCGCCTGGCCATCACCCAACCCAGCGCAATGACGCCAGATGCGCTCACTGTCATCAACGGCCACTACAATGTCCGGTACAATTCCAGCCAGCGCGAGAGTGCTCCAGGCTCCATCGCAGGCAATCACAACAGCTTTTGCATGGTATCGGGCCAGGTCTGCGACACTCTGATCAAGCGATGGTCCGGCACCAACTATTATTGCCGGCTGCCCGGCGCACCGGGCGCGCAAGGCATTGATGGTTGACTCGCCGGCCGCCCTGGGAAGATTCAGGAGGATGTTCATGAGCATGTGCCAGCCACGGGTGGCGCGGAGAGCCACAAAACTCAATGTTGCACGCACATGCGACATCACGCCTGCTTCAATCGCGCTGCAAAGTTCCGGATGTCTGCGCCTTCTGCCGGGATCAAGAACAACACTTACTTTTCCTTCGGCAACACACGCAAAATCATTCTTCAGAACCAATTTCAGGGCAGCTGCGATATCACCGCCCTCCTTCACTGGCATGAGTCTGATCCTCGCATCCCCGTATCGAACCGGAACATCTCCCGGTCCCATCACCACAACTACACGCCGCAGGAACTTGTTCATCCCGATGCATTCAACCATCAGGTCCGGGTCATCAGGCCAGACAACCAGTAACCGGCAATTTTTGAGCCGGCTGGGATCAATCCACATTTCAGCTGATGCGATAGGAGAGCCTGTCATTAGTACTCCGCTACGACATATCACCGTCAGCGAACATCGCTTGCCGGCGAATGATTCGTATGCGACTTGGCAAGCAGTCCAGCTGCCATGTCGCATCTTCCGCGAGATCGTTGCCAAATCCTATACGCCACCGGACGGCAGGAGCGATATGCCATCATAACATGCTGCATATCAACATGTAGCATCCGATGGCATCACGCTTGCTTGGTCTCTTGTCATGATAATGCGACTCATCTGCCTGATAGTGATACTTACCTGCTGCGGATCGTCAGCAGCACAGAACGCCGCGGAGGCTGCTACCGACCGGACAGTCGAAACCCCTGTCGGAATGGCAACAAACAGGCTTGCTCAGGGGCGCTACTC
>JBAXMA010000085.1:0-9799 GCA_037134535.1 bacterium | reverse complement strand
CTGTCAAGCAGTCACAGGCTGACAGGGACGCGCTTCAGGGGAAACTGAAGGGCGCTGAGGACGAACTGGTGAACCGTCACCTGGCCGAGTTCGATGTGGTCATCAGCGAAGCGACGAAGCCGTTCTGGACTGAACAGCTTCTGAAGAACCGTGATGCGGCGCTGGCTGCACTTGGGGACATCGCAACTCAGCACGCCGCCGGCAAGGAAGAGGGCGCACAGGGCGACGGCAAGGTTGGGTCTGCGGCTGGCAAGGACGGGAGCCAGACTGGGACACGGAAGCCGCTTCACAACAGGGCGACGGCAAGGCCGGTGATTCCGGCCCAGGGCGGCGTGGCGGCGGGTTCGGGGATGACGGAGAGCAAGGCGGTGAGGATCAGGAACCGGGCGCACGAGATAGCGAAACGGGAGAATGTGGCGTTCTCGACTGCATTCAGGCGCGCGGAGAAGGAGATTTGCGGGGAATAGGCGGGAACGGAAGGGCTGAGGGCGGAAACCTGAAACCTGAAATTGGGACCGGAATCAGAGTTTGAACACGAAGATCGCGAAGTACGCGAAGGAGGAAGCAGAGATGAGTCAGAGCAATACAAGGGTTGGTGACATTCGGGTGCTGGCGGGCGAGAGCCTGACGGATAAGGAAGGGTATCTGGTGAAAATGACCCACGATACCGGTGTGCCGGAAGTGAAGTTGCCGGCCGCAATTACGGACCACGGGCTGTACGTGGTCAAAGAGGGTGCCGTGGACGCGGAGCTGGTTTCGGTACAGCCGATCGAGGCGAACCGGAACGTACGGCTGAAGCTGAAGGGCACATGCAATCCGGGCGACGTGCTGGTGTTGGCCGCAATCGGGGGGAGCGATGCCGGGATGGTGAGGGCGCTGCCGACGGCGGGCGGAACGTACCGTGGGCTGGCGATTGCGGAGGAGGCCGGGGTCGACGGGCAGCTCGTGCTGGCCAGGCCGGCGATGCTGGGCAACATCGTCGTCTCGTAGGCTGGGCTTGGCGGAGGGTGCTGGGATGTCTGGGGTTCTGGGTAAATGTGTCACGGATTGGGCCGCGCAGATCGCGCGTGATACCGGGCCGTCCGCCGCGTTGTCGGGGATTGCCGCATACGGGAGTATAGCGGCAACCCCGACGCCTTGCGGCCGACCCAGTCTGACGCGTTCCTACGCGGGGGCTGCGCCCAACCCAATCCGTGCCACGGTTTGTGGTTACGCTCGAGGTGCGTCACAAATGCTCCCAGCGTACTGCGGCCGTAGGCGAGGTATGAGACGGAGGGCTTGCGTTTTCGTGATAGAGTGGACCAGGCGTCGGCGAGGTTTCCCACTGGGAGGGATCGCGATTGCCCCTCCGTTCTTATGTCGACGATGCGTTCCAAGATCTTCAGGGTTGCGCCTTTCTTGCGCGATTGCTCGAGAAGGCTGTCGTGCTCAGCCTGTGCAGCACCCCTGCTTCGTTCAAACTTCTTGCTACCTGCCTTCTTCAGGCTTTTCGGAACTCTGCCGGCAATCTCTATTCCAAGGGGAACAATGTGCCTTTTCCCACCCACCTGATAATCGGCGTACCAGTAGTTACTGGCGAGTGTTCCGTCCTTCTTTCGTCGAATTTGTAGCGACATGAGCATTCCTCCCCAGTGAGACATGATGAGAAGGATAGTAACCAAATGGGCACAAAACAAGCAGTAATTACACAATTAGTCACACAAGGCGGATAGGTTTTCGTGGCGGAAAAAGGCCGAATCGGCCTTTCTGTATTGATTTAACTGGTGGGCGATACAGGACTCGAACCTGTGACCTTCTGCGTGTCGAGCAGACGCTCTAACCAACTGAGCTAATCGCCCTTTGGGGCCTTGCCCATAACGGATGGGCTTTAGGAACTGTCTGTATTGACAAATGCAGCGTGCCGTGTCAATACGAAACCTTAAAAAGTGTACCGGTAAGCCAGCCGGTATCATCGGCCTCGGAAATGCACTGCACCTCGCCAGGCCTTGAAACCAGCTTCAATAAGGCCCTGCCACGGGCTAATTTCTCTATCGTGGCGGCCTGCACAACGCCCCAGGATGCATTGCCTCCACCTGTAGCGACAGGCTGGCCATCAACCATATAGTTCGCAGCCGACTGTAACATGCATGCGTTCGTATAGTTGAGCCAGACGGAATCAGCCGGCAGGGAATTCACCCGCAGCAGCTTCGCCCCTTCACACACAGCACAAAGCCCGCGTCCATCACACTTCGCGCATGCTTTCTTGTTCGCGCAATCAGTGCATTTGCCGTCACCGGAACAACGAATACACTTTGTCGAGATCGTCCCGGTATCGCCACATTCAGCACATCCACCTGTCCGCTTCTTCCCCTGGCACGTCGGGCAAAAGCCGGAACCGGAGCACGTCGTGCACGCAACGGACTTCTTGCCCTGGCAGTCGGGACAATCAACTTTCTTTTTTGTCTCCGTCTGCCCCCGGCCGCCACACACTGAACAGTTACGCTGCACATCATTCCTGATACCGCCCTGCACCTTGCCGGTGCCCTCGCATTTCTTGCATGGTACGGCTTCAGTCTCGACGCTATAGCCTTTGGCTCCGCACTTTGTACACGGGAAAGACTTTCTACTCAGGCATTTTGCACAGAAGCCCGTACCACGACAATCAGGACACAGACACTTCGTACATGCAGCCCGCTTCACACCTACCCCATTGCATAAGACACATTTTCTATCACCCAGACATACGGGACACACCCCGACACCGCCGCATATCTTACAGTGCCCGTCAAGGCAGGCATTGCATACCCGGAGGAACTGAATGGTACTGTGATGGTCTGCGGGCAATACATGACCCCAGAACTCAGCTCTGGTCGCCTCAGTCTGAATTGAGGATTCAAGCTCCTTGAGGATACGCGCCGCCTCATCGACCCGCCCGGCCCGGAGTGTCGATGAGTACTGTTTCCATTTCTGCAACTCACTGACAAACTTAACTTTCCATGACTCATCAACCGCAGCAGCCTTCCTGGGTTGTTGCGCCGGCAAATCACCGGCAAATCCTTGAACCATGACAAAGACGCTCAATATGCAAAAGAAACTCCGCCAGGCCTTCTCGAGGCTATGTATAATAAAGCGCATGTTTCATGCCCTACGGCCTTACTTCCCCAAGGTCTTTAACGCAACGGAATCCAATCATCGGCTCGCCGCCAGCCGAACAACCGGTTGCAGTCGGTCCGCCTGCAGAAGTTCCGCGCCAGGTTGTTAGAAGTTCAGATGCAGGACTGAGGTAAGAGCCGCCCCTGTAGACATGGATCGTCCCGCTCTCCGGTCCCTTGGGGTTATGCATTGGAGACAGCGTGTAGTAAACCGGGTCATACCAATCGCTCACCCATTCCGCCGCATTGCCGCCCATGTGAAAGAGCTTGTAAGGACTTACCGCAGCGACACCCCCTGATTGAAACTTACCGGCCTTCTGAGCAGCAATAGCCTCTGAAGGCAGGAGCTCCATTGCGGGCCAGGTAGCCCTCGGCAGAGACGCAGGCGGAGGCGGAGGTGCATCCTTAAGCCCCACCTTTTCCAGCAGGCTCTTTTCCTGCTGCGCGGGTGGATTCTGCCGATTCATTTCCGCGGCCAGGAATGCGCGACCGTCTGCCGAATTGACCACCACTTTCACCGGCTCATCCGTGCCCCATGGATACTTTCTCAACTTCATACCTCTTGCGGCTTTCTCCCACTCCGCTTCCGTCGGAAGTCTCTTGCCTTTCGCTTTGGCATACGCGTAGGCATCGAGCCAGTCCACGCCTGTTACCGGCAAGTCATCACCAGCCAGAAGGGGATTCCTTGATCCCTGGGAAGTGTGATCCTTGAGAGCTGGCGCCGTGGGATGTTCATTGGAATAGTCTGCGGTCCTTTTCACACGGCTGGCGAATTCATTGTAGTCCTTGTTTCTGACTTCAAACCGGTCTATGAGAAACGGTTCGACATACACAATGCGCAGTGGAAAATCAAAATCTCCGAAAACAGCACCGTCGCGGCCCATTAAGAAGTACCCGCCCGGAATCAGCACCATGTCCTTGGGCATGCGATAACTCGATGGAAGCTCACCCTGTCCATTGCCGGCATCCAGGTATTTCCGCATGAAATTCTTCTGTAGTTCCACAATGAACCCGAAGTTCATCTCCTTCGCCACGGTCTTCGGATCTGCCCCACGCCTCCGCGCTTCTTCGGGAATCACGATGTTAACCCACATCTTGACAAAGAGATCAAGCTCTTGAGCCGCTTTGGCAAAGGCCTTCTTTGAAAGGTGGCCCGTAACGCTGCCCTTTATCACCTCGGGCATCTTCGTAAGAACGATTTGCCGGCGTTCAAACGCGGATTTATACTTTGCCCTCGCTTCCGCATCGCCTGCATAGGCCGGCTGATCAATGCCGGGAAACTGTTGCAACATGGCCTTGATCGCCGTTGTGTCGGCGTCATACTGATTCATTGCATCGCTGGCCTGCGAGAGCACGCGGGCATCAATTTTATTGGCATTTTCCTCAAGCTTGTCCATCTCCTGCTTGAAAGCTTTCCGCCTGGCGGATATTGCCGCACCATCTGCCGAGTCCTTGCCATGCGACAAGAATTCGTCAAACAGGCTGATTGCCAGTTTGTATTCCGCTTTATCAGGTTTCGTTCCCTCAAGCGTAAATCTCTCAAGCAGCCTTCTGGCAAAGCCAGGCATGATATCCTTGCTCGATACCGATGCCACCTGCTCCTTGGGAAAAGACGAAACAGTAATGGCGCCATTACTGCTGATTCTCAGCGAAACGGCCTCAAGAGTGTCGGCAACAAGAGTGCCCTCATGCTCCTGCCCGTTCTTCATGCGCACGATGGTGGCAGCTGTCTCCGGCACAAACTTCTTGGCATCCTCCGAGAGGTCATCGCGCGTGACTGCACCGGCTGCGATAGGGAGCGCGATACACATCGCTATGACGCAGAACACGGAAAGTCTCATACGGTTCTCCAATGGACTGTATTTTCACCCGCTAACAGTCAATAGATTACGGCACGAAGTAGATCCTGTCCAGATTGAACGCGTTTTCTATATGGTTCACATCCGGATTGTCGCAGCCCGGCGAACCGATCACTTCCACAATATCAAACCGGAAATTAACAGCAGGAAACTTGATCCTCTTGAGATACCTCACGGCCGCCCTGGAAAGCGTGTGCTGCTTCTCCCTTTTCACCGCAGCGGCAGGCCTCCCGTAGGCCTCATTCTTTCTTGTTTTCACTTCCACAAACACCAGTGATTCTTCATCCCTGGCGACAATATCTATTTCGTCACGTGCATCCAGCCGGACCCTGATTCCCAATATCTTGTACCCCTTGCCGGCCAGCATCCGCGCGGCAATATCCTCACCCCACAGGCCCGACGCGTCAGTGTCTGCAACCCGTTTCACTCCATGCCCTCCATGCGCTCAATAATCCGCCCGGCATCTCTGACCGGTCTAAACGACATGCGATGCACAGGAGACGGACCATAATCAAGCAGCGCCTTCATGTGCTGCTTCGTTCCATATCCCTTGTGCTTGGCAAAACCATAACGTGGATAGATGCCATCCAATTGACGCATAATCCCGTCGCGTACCACCTTGGCAACGATGCTGGCAGCCGCAATAGAAAGACTTCTCCCGTCTCCCTGCACTATGGCGGTGGAAGAACACGGTAAGCCCGGCACGGGGAGACCGTCTACGAGGGCATGATCGGGAAGAGGGGCAAGTTGTTGCAGGGCACGGCCCATCACAACGTAGGTGGCATTAGCAATGTTGAGCCGGTCTATTTCGGAATGATCGGCGGAGCCGATACCGATCTCAACATGGGGCGAACTCGACAGGAACTTATAGATCGCTTCGCGTTTGGACTGAGGAACCTTCTTGGAATCGTCAATTTCCGACAATAACCCTTCAGCCTCAGCCTCCAGAAATTCACGGCCAAAAACCAGAGCCACAGCAACCACGGGGCCGGCCAGCGGACCACGGCCTACCTCATCCACTCCCGCCAGCCGCTTATGCCCGTCTTTCCAGGCTTGACGTTCAAACTCCAGCAAGGGCCCCTCTCACTACTACTGCTTGACGATCTCCTTCAATTTCGCCTTCTTGTCGCCAAGTTCCCGCAGGTAGTAAAGCTTCGCTCTCCGCACCCGGCCGCTCTTCACTGCCTCAATCTTGACAACATACGGCGAGTGCACCGGGAAAATACGCTCCACACCGACTCCATGGGATATCCGGCGGACAGTGAAAGTCTCAGTTGCCGCGCTACCTTTGCGGGCAATCACCGTGCCAGTATAGACCTGAATACGGTCTTTGCCGCCTTCACTGACTTTAACATGAACATCGATCTGATTGCCGATCACGATATCACTCGCAACCCTGTCAACTCTCAGTCCGACTTTGTTTAGTTTATCAATCTGTTTTACAATCATGTCAGGAACCTCTCTCTGCTGGTTACTTCATTACTACTGCATCCGCCCTGCCGGCGGAAAGTGTTATCTCAACTGCATCACCCTGTTCCCTTACTTTCAAGGAGGTCGGGTCTTCTCTGCTTTGTCCGTATTCTAGCCTGCTCCGCCCTCCATTCGGCAATCCGGCCGTGATCCCCGCTCCTCAACACCTCTGGAACCACCATCCCGCGAAACACAGGCGGGCGCGTGTACTGGGGATACTCGAGCATTCCTCCGTTGAACGACTCCTCCACAGTGGCGCCCTCACCTCCGAGCACGCCAGGCAGGAGACGCACGACGGCATCAATCACCACCGCAGCCGCGAGCGTACCGCTCGTCAACACATAGTCCCCAACCGAAATTTCCTCGGTCACCAGTCCATCGCGAACCCGCTCATCCACGCCTTCATACTGACCGCAAACAAACACCAAGTGCCTGCTTTTCGCCAGGTCGCATGCCATATTCTGCTTGAACGGCCGCCCCTGGGGCGTCATCAGTATAACCCTGGCAGATGGCGTTCTGACCGACTCCACCGCTCCGAACAGCGGCTCCGGCATCATAACCATTCCCGGACCGCCTCCATATGGCCGGTCGTCTGTGGTCCGGTGAATGTCCGTGGTGAAATCCCTGGGGTTGATCGTACGGAAACGCACATGCCCCAGCGTCGCCGCGCGCTTCATCATGCTTTCACCCAGGAAACCATTCAACATCCCGGGAAAGATGGTAACGATATCTACCGCAACCGGATCACTCACTCTTTGCCCACGACCTCCAGGATCACGCGTTTTCTTGCCCTTGACGTCAAAGCATCCAGCAGTACTCGCATTGCGCCAATAGTTCTGCCGCTCCGGCCTATCATCCGGCCGACATCACTCTTGTTGCAGCGCAATTCAAGAACCAGTGTTTTCACTCCACTGATCTCGGCAACGACAACGTCATCCGGATAGTCGGCAAACCTCCTGGCGATCTGCTCAACAAGATCTTTCATGCCGCTTACTTCTTCGGAGCCTTGCTCCGCTTGACCAGGCTCTTTACGGTCGCCGAGGCAATGGCGCCCTTGCTTACCCAGTCATTGATACGATCAACCTTGATTTCGAAGTTCTTGCCGGTCCGCTTAGGATCGTACCAACCCAGAATTTCGAGACTTCTTCCATCACGCGGCGAACGGGAATCCGTCGCCACAATCCGGAAGGAGATGTCATTATTCGCTCCGGTTCTACGTAATCTGATTTTAACCGACATTTGTTCCTCCTTGCAAAAACCATGAGTATCTCATATCACCGGAACCTTTGCAACAGTTCCTTTTTGCCCTTCAACTGCCCCAGTTTCTTGCCCATCTTACGCGCTTCCGCGAATCTGCGAAGCAGTTCATTCACCTCACTGACTGTAGTCCCGCTCCCTCCTGCGATCCGTCGCCGCCGGCTGCCGCCGATGATTTCAGGTCGCGTTCTTTCCCGCGGCGTCATGCTCTGAATAATGGCCTCCGCCTTACCTGCAAAATCCGAAAAACCTGCGGCGGCTCCATCCGGAACAGGGATAGAGCCGCGCAATTTACCACCCATTGGCAGCATTTCAAGCAGATTCTCCAGCGGGCCCATCTTACGCATCATCCGCAACTGGCCCAGAAAGTCCTCAAGATTGAAATTGCTCGAGAACATCCTCTGTTCTACTTTCGCCATGTCCTCCTGGTTGAACTTCTCCTGTGCCTTCTCAACCAGGCTGACTATGTCACCCATCTGCAGAATTCTCGACGCCAACCTGTCCGGGCGAAAGACCTCCAGGTCCTCAATATGTTCCCCGATTCCGCAAAACAGCACAGGACAGCCTGTTACCGCACGTATGGAAAGTGCTGCACCGCCACGCGTGTCGCTGTCCAGCTTTGTCATGATCATCCCGGTAAGCTTCAACTTTTCATTGAACCTGCCGGCGACATTGACAGACTCCTGCCCCATCGCAGCATCAACAACCAGCAGAATATTCCGTGCAGCAACTGCATCGCGCAGTTCTCCAAGCTCTTCAACTAGATCGTCGTCAATATGGAGCCGGCCGCCCGTATCAAAGAGAACAACGTCAGCTCCCTGTTCTTTTGCCGCACTCATGGCCTTGCGGCCGATCGCCGCCACCGACTCGCCGGGGGCCGGTGCAATCATGCCGACTCCAACTTTAGCGGCAAGTATTCCGAGTTGCTCCACAGCCGCCGGCCTGCGGATATCGCAGGCCGCCAGCAGGACTTTCTGCCCCTGCTTCTTCAACAGGGCTGCAAGTTTGGCGGTCGTGGTGGTTTTGCCGACGCCGTGAAGCCCGAGCAGCATCACGGTGGCAGGACGTACAGTCATGTCAATGCGGGCAGCGTCACCGCCTAGAAGGGAAATGAGTTCGTCGTGAACCTCTTTGACGACCTGCTGGCCGGGCGTGATGCTCTCCATCACCTGTTTGCCAACACATCGCAAGCGAATCTTCTCGATGAAGTCCCTGGCTACCTGATAGTTGACGTCCGCCTCCAGCAGAGCGACGCGCACTTCGCGCAAGGCGTCGCCGATATTGGATTCGGTCAGCTTGCCGTATCCCCGGAGCTTGCCAAAAATACGTTCCAATGAATCTGACAGCGTTTTGAACATGTCAGACTACACGCTGGGGACTGGTTGTTCGAAACGCAGACAGTCATCGCCCACTAGCACTTCCGCCGGCGTTAGCCCCTGCAGCCGCCCACGCAAAATCTCCTCAGCCAGGGCATCCTCAAGGTACTTCTCCACAGCTCTCCGCAGCGGTCTTGCACCAAGCAGAATATCGTAGCCCTTCTTTGACAGGAAGTCCTTCGCCTCCTGGCTCACGACCAGTGAGATCCCCTTCGACTTCACGCGCTCAACAACCTTATTGATCTCGATGTCGAGAATCTTCATGACATCTTCCATGCTGAGCTGCCTGAACACGATAATGTCGTCAAACCTGTTCAGGAACTCCGGCTTAAATGATGTCCTGGCTGCTTCGAGCATTCTCGCCTTCAGGTGTTCAAAATCAGCACTTTCTTCCGCCCGGCCGAACCCCAGGGCGCCGCCCTTCTTCGCGAAATCGCCACCGAGATTCGAGGTCAGAATGACAACCGTATTCCTGAAATCCACCTTCCGGCCCATACTGTCGGTCAGGCATCCTTCCTCAAGAATCTGCAACATCATATGCATCACGTCAGGGTGCGCCTTCTCCACTTCATCAAACAAGACCACCGAATACGGCCGCCGCCGAACCTTCTCCGTCAGCTGACCTCCCTCGCCATGCCCGATATAGCCCGGGGGCGACCCGATAAGCTGCGACACGGTAAACTTCTCCATGTACTCAGTCATATTG
>JBAXMA010000084.1:0-9876 GCA_037134535.1 bacterium | reverse complement strand
TTTGTAAAGCAGTACCAGGTGCTGGTTGATCAGAACCGTCTGCTCAAGTACCGGTTGTCGCTGGCTGACGTGCTTGACGGTATACAACGCAATAACGCCAATGCGGGCGGAGACTTCATCACAAAAGGATGGGAACAGGCCTATGTACGAAGTGTCGGCCTGATTAAGGGAATACCTGATATCGAAAGCATCGTACTCCACGCCAAAGACGGCACACCCGTATTCCTCAAAGATGTGGCCGACGTTCAAGTCGGTCCGCAGACTAGGCAGGGAGCAGTAACCAAAGACGGACGTGGCGAAACCGTTGCCGGAATGGTCATAATGTTGCGCGGCGCAAACTCGAAGATAGTGGTTGAGAGTGTCAAGAAAGCGATACCCGCCATTCAGGACAGCCTGCCTAAGGATGTCAGCATCAAGCCTTTCTATGACCGTACAGCACTGATCCAAGCTTGCGTGGGCACAGTGGCAAAGGCACTCCGGGAAGGCAGCATCTTTGTGATCATCGTTCTATTCCTTCTTCTCGGCAACTTCCGAGGTGCGTTGATCGTCGCGCTTTCACTGCCGTTCACAGCTTTCATCACTTTTCTGCTTATGGGATGGCAGGGTGTCACCGCCAACCTTATGAGTCTGGGTGGTCTTGCAATAGCCATAGGAATGGTCGTAGACGCATCAATCGTCGTTGCCGAGAACATAGCCCGTCACCTGACCGAAAGGTCTGGTTCCAGTACGTCGCGAGTTGTGATCATTCAGGAGGCAGTGGTTGAAGTTGCGCGGCCCGTAATCTTCGCCATTCTCATAATCATAGTAGTATTTGTTCCTCTTTTCACACTTGAGGAGATGGAAGGCAAGATGTTCAAGCCATTGGCCACAACAATGTGCTTCGCACTGCTGGGATCACTTCTTGTAGCTCTCACTGTTGTGCCAGTGCTCTGCTCGCTTTTCATGAAACCTCACAAGACAACACGTGACAATCTCAGTATCCGGCTCTTGAAGCGGGCATATTTTCCAATACTCGCACTGGCACTCAGGTTCCGCTGGGCAACGATCAGCGTTTCAGTCGTCATCTTCCTTGCGACCATATCACTGATTCCACGCTTGGGCACAGAATTTCTGCCGCAACTGGACGAGGGCGCACTGGCCATCAATGTAGTGCGTTTACCGTCTGCCTCTCTCGAGGGATCTATAGCCACCGGTACAGCCATGGAAAAACGACTGCTCAAGTTTACCGAGATAAAGACTGTGGTAACGAAGACCGGTCGAGCTGAGATATCTGAAGACCCTATGGGCCCAGAGCAGAACGATTTCGTCATCATGCTGCATCCGGAGAATGAGTGGAAGACAGGCCGTTCCAAAGAGACTCTCGTGGCCGCCATCAAGGAGGATCTCAACGCAGTCCCGTGAGTGCGTCTGTCATTCTCTCAGCCAATTGCACTTCGAGTGAACGAGCTCATCTCCGGCGTCAAAAGCGATCTCGCAATCAAGCTGTTCGGACCCGAGCTGGATGTTCTCAAGCCGAATGCTGATAAAATTGCTGCGGTCCTCGGTGGCATTAGAGGGGCGGAGGACGTCAAAGTCGAACAGATAACCGGCGCAGCACAGATCGAAATCATCGTGGATCGCAAGGCTATTGCCCGGTATAAGATAAGTCTCTCGGAAATCAATGAAATCATTGAAACAGCCGTGGCCGGTAGAATAGCGTCAACCGTCATTGAAGGTCAGATGCGGTTTGCCATAATTGTCCGATTCCCGGAGAAAGACCGATGCGACATAGCAGCTCTTGAGCGAATTCTAGTGCCATCACCTGATGGAGTCAGGGTTCCGCTCGGACAATTGGCGCAGATTAAAGAAACCGAAGGCCCCGCCCAGATCAGCCGAGAAAAGGGTATGCGCAGAGTTGTCGTGGAATGCAATATCCGCGACCGTGATATGGGAAGCTTCGTAGCAGAGGTCAAGAATGCTCTTCAGCCGGCAACCAGGGCGCTTCCAACCGGTTACATTGTCGAATACGGTGGTCAATTTGAGAATCAGCAACGCGCGATGAGTCGGTTGGCCATAGTCGTGCCTGTATCAATCAGTCTGATCTTCCTCATGCTCTTCTCCGGTCTCGGAACCATGCGAAGTGCAATGATGGTCTTTGCGAACCTGCCATTTGCCCTCGTGGGTGGCATCCTTGCAATGGTCCTGCTCAAGATCAATCTCAGCGTATCGGCTGCGATCGGATTTATAGCCTTGTTCGGAACCGCTGTAGGAAACGGAGTAGTGCTGGTTACATTCTTCAATCAGCTCAGGCACGAGGGATTGTCGACCGCAGAGGCAGTACGGAAAGGATGCGATCTCCGATTCCGTCCTCTGCTAATGACTGCACTGGCGATGCTGCTCGGCCTCGTACCAATGCTCTTTGCAACTGGTAGCGGCTCAGAAATTCAACGCCCTCTTGCGGCCGTTGTCCTTGGCGGCATGGTCTCCTCAATGTTCCTTACATTGATCGTCCTGCCCGCCATCTATCATATTGTTGAATCGAAACGGGAAAAGACAGATACCGTCACCTGAATGAAAACTGCAGTTGTTTCTTTTGCAGGAGGGCCCTGTAGACGTCTGATGAAACTCATCGCCAATTACAAGAGGATCAGACTTCACAGCCCTTTATCAACGGTCTCATTTGTGACAGCTCCAGATCCCGTCACGGATGGAGACTCCTGTGGTACCACCGGAACAGGCTGAATTACTGGTTCAGTGTCAGCCGGAATGGGCAGCATGCCATTTTCATCCGGCCATGACTTAATAGTGCCGGCTTCAGATTCCTCACCAACGATCGCAGGAACAGCGTAATCCCCGGCCTGGCCGGCATCAACCTCCATTGCCTTATCTTCTGTTTTCTCGACTCTCTGCCTGGTCGTTGTAAGAATCTTCTGCCTTCGATCTGCAATCGTCAACAGAACCAAAAGAAGCAGCAGAATGGCAATAACGCCAAGTCCGAGCCGGACAATCGTGGAAAAACCGATACCAAGCGTGTCCGGCCTGGGCTCGAAATCCCGCCCTGCCCCACACGGCCCGGTCTTCTTCTGCAAGTCATGCGGCATTGTAACCGTGCGGGCGGGTACTGCCATTCCGCCGTCGACTTCAGTTGATGTCGGTAAATCTGCTGTCGCCTTCAACTGGGGCTCAACTCTGACCATAACCACAGACACATTGTCATGGCCACCGGAATGGTTAGCCTCTCCGATCAGCCGCCTCACACTTTCGTCAAGACTCTCACCCTCACTTTCACGCAGAATCTCTTGAATCCTGAAGTTGCTGACCATCGAGGAGAGACCGTCCGAACAGAGCAGGAAGACATCGTTGGCAACGACAGTAACCCCCGTTTCATCAACCCCGACATTCTGCGCAATGCCAACAGCCCGCGTAATCACTCCCTGGAGCCTGGCAGGCAGGAGCTTGGCGTCAGCGACACCGCTAGCCTCTGCGAAAGAGTGGTCCCTGGTAATCTGATCCAGAACTCCCGCCCTGAAACGGTATGCACGGCTGTCGCCGGCATGGAGCACCATCGCACGTTCGGATCCTCTGGCATCAAAAACAAGTGCCACAACCGTTGTGCCGCAACTGCGCAGGTTCTGCTCACGCGCATACCTCCAGATCCAGTCACTGGCGTCCTTAAGTGCCTTTGTTACAATGCGGCACTTCTGTGAAAGGGTTCCGGCAGATGCCCCATCAGCGTTGTGCATTGCATCATCGATAAACCTTACTACCTTGTCGCTGGCCACCTCGCCAGCGTCAGCCCCGCCCATCCCGTCCGCTACAGCAAACACACCAAATTGAGGTAGAATAAGGGTAGAATCCTCGTTGTTCTTTCGCTTCAGGCCCAGGTCTGACAACGCCACAGATGACAGTTCGAAAGGACTACCTCGCATCATAGATTTCACCTACAACTTAAACCAGGACTCATCCATGGGAATGCCGCGAAGTACTGCTTCGTCATAGAAAGTCGGTTTAACACCTCCACCAACGTGTCTGCCGATAAGTTTTCCGGAACGATCCAAACTCTCTGCGTGGAATGCCATCAAGTGCTGCACTACATATTCGCCGTCTTTTAGCGGCATAACTTCAGAAATGTGAGTCACCTTGCGCGATCCATCCGATAACCTGGCCGTATGAACCACGACATTAACGGCATTAGCCACCTGGGAGCGGATGGCAGACAATGGAATGTTAACACCACTCAACATGGCACAGGTCTCAATTCGCGACAGACAGTCGACAGGTCCGTTCGCATGTATGGTCGACATACTCCCTGAGTGACCGGTGTTCATTGCCTGCAGCATATCCAGCGCTTCGCCAGATCGTATCTCACCAATGATCAGACGATCCGGCCTGAGGCGCAGTGATGACAACACAAGATCGCGAATGGTTACCTCCCCTTTACCATGTTCGTCTGGCTTTCGTGTTTCAAAAGGAACAACATGCTCCTGCTGAAGCTGCAGTTCGCTCGCGTCCTCAATCACTATAATGCGTTCGTTTCTTTGTATTGAACTGCTGAGCACATTGAGAACCGATGTCTTACCTGATGACGTCGGTCCCGACACAATAACGTTCTTGTGCAGTTTGACAATCGCATCGATCAGTGCGGCCCCAATCGGTGAAATACTGCCATACTCTATAAGCTGGGCCATCGTAAGTTTATCTTTGCGGAACTTGCGGATTGCAACCACTGTGCCGCACCGGGCGAGCGGTGGAATCACGGCATGAACGCGGGAACCGTCGGGCATGCGCGCATCCAACCGCGGGTTCTCAAGGTTGAAATTCCTTCCGATGTTTTTCGCTACATTCTTGACGGCGGCCTGCAAAGCCTGATCACTCAGAAACTTCGCATCGGTGAGAGTCACCTTGCCCCGTCGTTCGATATAGATCGAAGATGGCCCGTTAATCATGATCTCGGATACTTCGTCATCCTCCAGATACTGGCGAATGGGTGCAAAGAACAAGACAAGATAGGACTCAGGGGACTTAACGTTAACTGTAGGAATACATACCTCTGCAAGCCGCCCTGCAGCAACAGACTCGCCTGAACCTTTCACTGCCCTGCGGGGGGCGTCCATATCATCCACAACTGCTTTGCGCCCCAATATCTCGTCAATGACAACGACATGGACACCGGCAGTAATGACATCGCCGCAGGCGAGTGAAACAGCGCTGTTAAGAGCTGCTCCCTTCACCATGAATGTCCCGGGCTTAACGATAGGTTCAACCAGGTATTCACCCTGGGCCGACTCTCGAAGACGGATCTCCGCACCCTTGGGGCTCAATGGCTCGAGGCTTATTTCGGCTCCAAGACGGAATCCAATGTGAATTTCAGGCGCGGAAAACTGAAACAAACGACTCTCCCCCGCACCATTTGTGACTCTAATCGTGATCATTGTTGACTCCCGAACCACAACTAACTCTAAGGCAGTGCCAAAGAAGATCAAAACTCGACTGCGCAGGCACCGCACACTTACTTGCTTTCGATATTACAAGTTTTTGGTTGTATCTTACAAATCCAATCTCCTACTATCAAAAAGTTCGATAATATTGTGTTAGGCTGCCGACAAGTGGCGAGTATTCCGCAAAGCGAAGGAGAGAGTATATGCAGAGCGCATCAGTACGTTCAGGTCAGAAGAAGAACAAGCGTGGTCAGGGAATGACGGAATACATCATCGTAATCGCTATCGTTGCCATCGGAGCGATCGCAATCATTGGTCTGTTCGGCCAGCAGATCAAAAACGCCTTCCATCGAATCGGTAAATCCGTAAGTGGTGAGGCACCTGCTCCTGTTACTATAGACACATCATCCGAGGTCAATAAGAAAGATGCCATGAACAGCTTCGATAAAGACTCGAACAAAGGGACAGAGTAAACTGCGGTTGGAAGTGATAACCTTCTTACACTTGACGACCCATGACGTTACACATGGCAGCACACTTGAGCCTGTAACGGGATTATTCTTTTACTCATAGTCGTTACACAAGATATCGAATTCGGTCTGCTACGTCGTATAGCACCGGCGGATGAGAATACGAGTTCGCCCCTTGGGAGACACAGCAATGAAGAGCAAACTACCGCTGATCGCCGCCATTGTAGTGGCTATCGCGGCTGTTATGATTATTCGCGTCTACCTCCAAAGTGTAGACGCCAGGGTTGCCGCACAGAATAAGGGCAAGCGATTTGCGGCGGCCAAGATAGACATCAAGGCCGGCGCAGTGCTTGAACCAAGCGTGTTGAAAAGCAAAGAAGTCCCGGACCGCTTCAAGCCAGCCAGGGCCATCGAGGCTACTGACGACAACTTCAAGACTGTTGTTGGCCAGAAGACTGCGCTGCCCATCAAGGCGGATCAGGTGATTCAATGGACCGACCTCGACAGCGGACGCCCCGGGGGCTTCGAATCCGTCATCCCTATGGGGGAGCGCGCGTTTACAACGAAGATGGCCGGCGGCATCAAGGGTGGACTAGTCCAGCCTGGTGACCACGTTGACATCCTTGTAAATTTCGCTATCCCTGAGACGAAAGGGGCAAAGCCTAGCGAGAAGCCTGAGGTTACCTGGCGATCCAAATCAGAAATCGTCAATATCGTCCTTCTTCAGAACGTTACAGTCCTGTCAGTCGGCGACTCCTTCATGGCCGACTCCAAGGCACCCCGCACAGCAAACGATATGACCCTGGCCGTGACTATCCCTGAAGCACAGATCCTGATGTTCGCGGCCCAGCATGGCGATCTTGCCGCTGTCCTGAGACGGCGGGAAGATGGTCAATCCTTTGCCCGTCCTGATCTGCCCAGGGTTACGTTCGAGACTCTTGAAGCTCTTGTTGGCGATTTGGAAAGCCAGAGGAAGAAAAGAACAATCGAGATACTGAAAGGTGGGGCAATCGAGCACGTGACTGTTGAAGATAAGCCGGTAAATAATGCTAAGTAGCCGGTAATCGCACACAAACCGCGCTCTCAGTAAACAACAACCAAGGAGAGACACGTGAGAAGACCCCGCACGCTCGCAATGGCGCTGAATTTAACAGTCTTCTGCACATTGACGCTGTTCCAGGCAATGGCGGCTGAGCAACTGTTCCTAGAACCCAACAAGACCACCCGACTAGATCTTTCCGGTACTATTCAGAAAATCATGGTATCCAACCAGGGCGTGGCCGACGCGCGCCCATCCGACGACGGCAAGTCTGTAGTCATCCGCGCGCTGGCAACCGGCAAGAGCGAAATACGCATTGTCCGGGCCAATGAGCAAGATTTGATTTATGACCTCACTGTCAGAGCTGATCTTGCGCAGCTCGCAAAGGATATCGAACAGCTCCTCCAGAACGTTGAAGGATTGAGCATCAAGATTGTCGGCGACCGGATTGTCCTCGATGGCAACCTGATCGTGAAATCTGATTATGACCGCGTTCAGCAGATTGCGAGCACCTATGCCGCAGCAATACTTAATCTAACGAAGCTTGATCGAAGCAAGATGAACGACTATGTCGCGGCTGTCATTCAGAAAGATATCGGCATCAAGTCAATCAAGGTCAACGTATCAGGTGACACTGCAACCCTGGAAGGAATTGTCTACGACCCGGCCGACGCCACGATGGCCATGGAAAAAGCCAAGCAGCGCTGCTCCAAAATTGTAAGTCTCCTGCGACTTGAAGAAGTAATGATCGAAACAGATGTCTATTTTATTATGATCAATACCACTGACGACAAGAAGACCGGATTCAACCTGATGAAGACACTGAACATCAATGCATCGGCTTCCGCCAGCGACGCTGGAGCCAGCTTCAGCGTTTCAGCCAACCTCATGGCACAACTCAATGTTCTGGTCGGTGAAGGTAAGGCAAAGTTTCTTGCCACCCCGCACTTGAGCACCAAAAGCGGAGGCACAGGTAAATTCCATTCGGGCGGCGAGGTGTTCTTCCAGGTATCAGGGACCACAGGCGGCAGTCTCGACAAAGTGGAGCATGGTGTCATTCTCACAGTCAAACCCGTCCTGCGAGGTCAGGACCGTGTAGTAAATGAGGTCACACTTCAGGTAAGTGTTCCAAGCAAACAGCCGAAGGGTGCATTCGCTATCGAGAAGTTCGAAACCACCAGCACTACTATGTCAAAGATCGGCGAAAGCATCCTCATCTCAGGCCTTTCACAGTCGCTCGAGACGCAATTCAAGGAGAAGACCCCTCTTCTCGGTGACATCCCGATCCTCTCCGCATTTTTCTCAGAGAAGGGAAAGACAAGGACTTCACGCGATATCGTTGTTGTAATCACTCCCCGCCCCGTATTTCCGGTCAACATGGGCGGAGAAGCTTATAGCAAGGATCGCGCGAATCTGATCGAGAAGTAGACATAATCAGCGGACGCAATTACTACTCCGGGCAAATCATCGGAATCAGGTGTCTATTAAGGATCCCAGGACATTAAGCCCGCAATTGGAGCATTAAATGCCAGCGATTGTAGTTAACGGCGGTGAGTACAAAGACCTCGTAGTCGAGGTCTCAGGCGGTCGCATCAGGATCGGCCGATCACTGGAATCAGACCTCATACTCCATGACAAGGAAGTATCCACCAACCATTCCCAGATCATTTTCCGTGACAAAGTGTTCTGGCTTCAGGATCTGGGAAGCACCAACGGTACCATCGTAAAGAAAAAGAGGATAATCAACCACCGTCTTACGCCGGGTGATGAGTTCTCAGTATCCCGTTACACGTTAAGCTTCATCGAAAGTGCCGACAAATTCGCGGAATTGCGCCAGGCCAGCTTTGAGGAAGTGCGCCGTTCCCTCCATTCGCAACTCATAGCCGAAATGAACCTTAAACAGATTTCCGCACTGCAAATGGCCGACAAGACTCTCCGCAAGCGCGCTGACGAGGTGATCGAACGTCTGCTCGTAAAGCATGAAAACGACATCCCGTGCGACTATGATCTGGTCATCCTCAAGAAGGCCGTCCTGGACTCCGCGCTCGGGCTCGGACCGCTGGAAGATCTACTCGCTGATCCAACCATCACTGAAATCATGGTCAACTCACCCGATCACATATATATAGAGAAGAAGGGAAAGATACAACTTGCCACCATGACGTTTACTGGGCGCGACGAGATTTTCACTGTAATTGAGCGTATTGTCGGACCGATCGGAAGACGCATTGACGAAAGCAGTCCCATGGTGGACGCCAGACTCCCCGACGGCTCGCGAGTTAATGCGGTCATACCTCCCCTCGCCCTTGACAGTCCAACGGTGACGATCAGAAAGTTCCCGGGCAAGAAGATGTCGGTCGATGACCTCGTTGCTTTCGGCGCTTTAACTCAACCAATGGTCGACTTTCTGCGACTGTGCACGATCTCCCGCAAGAACATGCTCATTTCCGGTGGAACCGGATCAGGCAAAACAACTCTGCTGAACATACTTGCGAGCTTCATTCCCGACGGCGAGCGAATCATCACCATAGAGGACTCAGCCGAACTGCGCCTGCCGCAGGAACACGTTGTGCGCATGGAAACGCGGACGGCAAATATCGAGGGCAAAGGCGAAATAACCATACGCGACCTGGTCAAGAACGCACTGCGCATGCGGCCCGACCGCATAGTCGTCGGCGAGTGCCGTGGCGGCGAAGCGCTGGATATGCTCCAGGCCATGAATACCGGGCACGACGGATCATTGACAACGGCCCATGCCAATACACCGGACGACATGCTGCGGCGCATGGAAACAATGGTCATGATGACCGGCATGGAACTGCCTCTGAAAGCCGTCCGTGACCTGGTCTTCTCCGCACTCGACGTGATTCTTCAGATCGCGCGGATGTCGGATGGTACGCGCAAGGTTGTCTCAATCTCCGAGGTCTCATCAATGTATGAGGGAGAGATC
>JBAXMA010000083.1:0-9922 GCA_037134535.1 bacterium | reverse complement strand
ACGCAGGACAATGCCGAGGTAGTGCGGAAGAAGCTTATCGCGTCGTACGGCACAGGGGTTATCGCCCAGGGCGAGAGTGTGATTCGTCTGGCATTTTCCGCCACACCGCTCTCGAAAATTGAAGCCCTTCTTGATAACGTGTACAAGGCTGCTAAAGACGTCGCCGGGTAAGTCGCTCAGACGAGGATGCTGCGTGACTGAACTTGAAGAAGGGACAGACTGAGGCTGAATGCTGAAACTAACTCTCCTACCCATGATAACGATTACTGAAGGCGATTCATTGCGAGGAAAGTGAAGTATATTTGACGATGCGACTCAGAAGTTCCTGCGGCATCTTGGATTGCGGCTTGCATTACACAGTCTGGTCTGACACCTTTTCACCATGAATACGCTTCTTTATGATGGTTCTTCCGGACGTGTACCCATATCGTCCGAAAAGTTAATTCTTATTAATCCCGTCCTGTTTATGGCCTTTGCGATTATTGCCGCCCCGTTCACGCCACTGGCGCACGCTCAAAACACGATAACCGGCAGCGTGACACACGCAGTGCGCGGATCGAAACCTGCCCGATTGTCAGTCGCCGCCTTATGCGCACAGCTCACGCTGGATGAAGTTACAGCCATCATGGGTGATAATTTCGAACGAAGACCGGAATCTGAAGGGAAGCCGCAAGTATGCGAGTACAGCGATAGGCTGGAAAAGGGAAAGATGAAAGTTCGTTATTTCACGCTCGGTAACAGCATATTGACGGAAAGCGGCTGGCAAAACTTTGTGGAAACCGAGGCGAAAGGGCAAGTTATACAGCGTGATGGAGTACTGGTGAGTCACTTGCGTAAACATAAATTTGGCACTGACAGTATCTGGTTCAAGGATCGCAAAGGTCACGCACTGGAACTGAATGTCAATTCTGGAATCACTGAAGACCAGGCGGTGGCATTGGCGAAAGCCGCGATGGACTGAGATGAGTGGCCACTGACCTGGAAAATATGTAGATAACAGGAAGAAACGGTCACGCGTATTCGCGGATGAGTTCGACTCGGGACGCGAGCAGATCAAAATGAGACTTTCGATCCCGGATTCTTAGAACATATTCCTTCTTTGCTACTTTGCTCATTTTCATGCCCTCATTGTCTTCGGTGTCATGATTCTGAGGCAATGCGTTATCCCTTCTAGATGTCTTGATCTGCTACCGGTCTGGCAGTATAATGACTTCATGAACAGTAGAAGAGAGCATGGGAACTGCGGCATCGCTGCGGTGGGTTTGTGGGCCGTTATCTTGCTCAGCGGCGCGTTAGTGACTTGTGGCCAGGAGATTACGCTGGATTCGGTAAGCTCTGGGCAGGGCTCGGGAGTGAGCTTTGCGTGGCAACATGTGGTGAATCCTGGCGGCGGACGCATGCTTGTGGTGGGGGTCGGGATGGAGAACACACCCGACAGACCTGTTTCCAGCGTCACGTATGGAACGCAATCGCTCACGCTGGCGCCGGATAGCAGAGCGGTTTACTCAGGGTCAAAGGCCAACTCCACCGAACTGTGGTACCTTCCGTCGCCCAGCGTTGGGACGGCGACCGTTACCGTCACTTTCTCGGGAAGCGTAGCCGGGGGTGCGGCGGGCGGTGCGGTCTCGCTGTTCGGCGTCAACCAGGCCGAGCCCGAGGCTGTCTCAACTTTTGCCCGCAATGGCGTGGACGGATTCTATTCATTGTCGATCACCACTAGAACCGATCGAGCGTGGCTGGTCGATGTTGTCAACAACGGGGAGGCCGTCAATTCCAGCTTCATTGCTGGAACCAACCAGACGAAGCAGTGGGACCTGCTCGGGAGTAATCAGTTCCGGCTTGCCGGCTCCACTCGTGAAGTGAGTTTCCGCGGTCCCGTCACAAACAACTGGCAATGTGTCGCGGTCTTGCCTGGCAAGGTAAGCAGGGAGGCGCAGTCCATTGTGGCCTTTGCTCCGCTGAAGCTGCCGACTGTTGAGATCACCAGCCCGCTGGACAATGAGACCGTGAGCTGGGCCAACCTTGCCATTGTCGCCGCGGCATCGGGCGGCACCGGCGTTACCAATGTGGAGTTCTACGCGGACGGCAACCTTCTCGGCAGCGACGACAGCACTCCCTATACCTGGACATGGAATGGCGCGTCGCTGGGCGATCACACGCTCACGGCGCGGGCATACGACTCGGCTGGCAACTCGGCAACGTCCACCGCTGTGATCATCCATGTAACCAATAACCTGCCGCCAATAGTGAACATCACCAGCCCGGTGAACGGCATGGTGGTCAACACGAACTTCACGATTGTCGCCACAGCCACCGATGATGTTGCGGTGACCAATGTGTGCTTCTACGACGGAAACACGCTGCTCGGCAACGACGACAGCGCACCCTATACCTGGACCTGGAATGGCGCGCCGCTGGGTGCCCACACGCTGAGGACCGTGGCTTGGGACAATACTGGCTGGGCGGCTACGTCCACCGTGGAAGTGACCGTCATTGTGCAGAGGGCGCAACACGTGATTGTGATCAGCGTCGACGGCATGGGCTCGGCGTACGTCAAGCCGCTGCTGGCCAAAGGCGTTACAAACGAGCTGACAACTTTCAAGAGGATCCAGGCCGAGGGATCGGGCACCTTGAACGCCCGCGACGATGCTGCCTATGCCGTCACTCTTCCGAATCACATCACCATGATGACCGGGCGCGGCGTGCTCGGCGCGGCCGGCCATAACTGGACCGAAAACGTCGATCCGCTGCCGATGGACACGATCGCCAGCAACAAAGGGTCCTATGTTGCCAGCGGTTTCGACGTTGCTCACGATAACGGCTTGAGCACCGGGATCTGGTCGGGCAAGTCGAAGTTCAGCCTGTTCAAGCAATCGTACGGCGAATCGACGGGCGCGCCGGACACCACGGGTCATGACAACGGCCGGAACAAGATCGACTTCGACAAGGTCGACTCCTACATTTCGGCCGCTGAGCTGACGGTGGACTTCACCAACAGGATGGCATCCACCCTGTTTCACTTCGTCTTCTTTCATTATCAGGACCCGGATACGACCGGACACGCTTCCGGCTGGTCGACCAATCCCGTGAGCGCCTTTGCGGCGACGTTGAAAAACGTGGACACTCAAATTGCCAGGATTCTGCAGATGGTGGAAGGCAGTCCCGAGCTGCAGGGCCGTACCGCAGTTATTCTGACCGCCGATCACGGCGGTCATGGTTCTACCCACGGTGACGCGACGAACTCCCTGGACTTCACAATTCCGCTCTATGTTTGGGGCCCGAGTGTGGAAGCTGGAGGCGATCTGTATGCCATGAACCCGACCGGGCGCACATCGCCTGGACCGGCGGCGAACCCTCTGTACACGGGCCCACAGCCTGTCCGCAATGGCGAGGCAGCCAACATCGCGCTGGAGCTGCTGGGATTGGGCCCCGTTCCAGGATCAACGGTAGATGCGGATCAGGATCTCCACCTGGGAAGCAGGCTGTCTCTCCTCTTCGGAATTCAAATGGAACTGGCTGAACCCCGCGTGGAGTGGATGGGGACGAACTCTTCGGCCTACACCATGGAATTTACACCTTCGCTCGTGCCCTTTGTCTCATGGTCGAACGTTCCGGGTGTTGTTCTAGTTCCAGGCGTGGACGGAATGATGTCCGCAAAGCACACAAATGGTGTCTCTAAGGGATTCTACCGCGTCAGGATGACCCAGTAGAGCAGAGGGCGTTACCAGATCGGGGTCAGCACAACTCTGAGGGGCAAAAAGCGGCAAGGCATAGCCCGTGGACGTCGAGCGGGCGGATAATTGTTTCTGACCGTGTCGAGCCGTCTTTGTCTTGTGTTGTGGAGTGAGATATTGAGTGGCAATAAAAGGTTGATCTCATGAATAACTATGATACCACCACAGCAGTTCAGACGGAATGGACAACGTTAAGAAATCGGCCCGGCGTATCAAAGAGTCGTGGGGTTGAGGTTGGAGGTCAAATTGAACTGCCAGATCGCTCATGCCTGTCGAGTCTCCATACTTGCAACCATCTTCATTGCCTCAATTGTGTCTGCACAGCAGCCTGCTGACCCGTACAGCGAGGTAGCCCGCTATACTTTCGGGCAATCTCGAAATGTCCTGACCGGCCTGGAGGCCGGGATGCGGGCCGTCAACCGGGAACAACTCAGAGATATCGAAGCGAAACTCCTAACAGTAATCCAGTCGCCTGATGCTACTCTTGATGGCAAGGTGTGGGCTTGTACGCAGCTGCGTCTGGCGGGCTCGCAACAATCGGTTGGAGTGCTCGTCGGGCTGCTTGGAATTAAGGATCTTGCCCCGGTAGCTCTGCTTGCCTTGTTGAGCATTCCGGATTCAATCGTCGATGATGCTTTGCGTTCATCAATAGGCAAGGTTGAGGGGGCGCTGAAAGCCGGAGTGATCCAGACGATAGGGGCCCGGCGAGATGTTTCATCCGTGAAACTGCTCGAGCCTCTTGTCCGTGACAAAGACCATGCAGTTGCGGCGTCTGCGATAGCCGCTTTAGGAAGTATCGGGAACAAAGATGCTCTCGTGGTTTTGAGATCAGCGAAGGTTCCCGATGCTCTCCGGAATGTCCGCGCAACCGCACTGCTGAAATGTGCCGATGTAATGGCTGACAACAGTCAGGCCGGGAATGCCGCCGGCCTGTACAGGGAGTTGTTCAGCGACAACGATTCTATTCCCATAAAGGTATGTGCCCTGCGGGGTGTTCTTGCGACCGACAGGAAGAATGCGCTTGCCCTTGTTGAAATTGCGTTGAAATCGGATTCCTTAAGGCTGCGTGTTGTTGCGGCAGCGTCGGTTGCAGAAAGTGGCGGAGCCGATATTATACGTACACTGTTTGCGAAACTCTCATCATTCCCGGTCGACGTTCAGGCTGGTCTGCTTGGTAGTGTGCAGGACAAAGCTGTATTGACGGACGTAATTGCTGTAGCTGGCAGTCAGGATGAATCGGTACGGCTTGCGTCGCTGGAGGCGCTGAAACGGCTGGGGGATGTGGGGTGTTTGCCGCTGTTGATCAGAATCGCGGCGACAGAACAGAGTGCTGTGCAGGCTGCGGCACGATCAGCGCTTCAGTCAGTAGCTGCCGATGGAATTGACAAGGCTCTTGCTGCGATGGCAAAGGTCGGAGAGGCGGCGGTCAGGGTTGAGGCAATTCGCGCGCTGCGAGCCAGAGGAGTGTCTTCCTCTTCAGAGGTGCTTCTCAAGCTTGTTGAGGACAGCGATCAGGCTGTTCGCGGAGAGGCGATCAAGGCCTTGGACGATCTTGCCAGCGCCAGTAATCTTCCTGCTGCCATTAAGTTGCTTATGGAAGCCAGGCCGGAAGACGCCGGTCCGGTCGAGCAGATGGTCATTGCCGGATGTCGTCGCAGCGAGAACAAAGATGCAGCGGCATCGTGCGTGGCAGGTGTGTGGCCCGGCCCGGATGCCGCAGTCAGGATTCGCCTTATACACGTCCTGTCAAAGATTAAGTCGGAGAAGTCTCTCGGCGTTCTCCGTATAGCCCTGGGCGACAATGAGCCAACAGTGAAAGATGCGGCGATCAGAGGGCTTGCCGATTGGCCGGACGCCGGTCCGCTGGATGATGTGATGAGGATAGCTGGGAGCGAAGGCATTCAGGTGCATAAGATTATTGCGCTGAGAGGGGCTTTGCGCATGATTTCCATGCAGTCTAAGCGTTCAGCGGATGAGACGGTGAAACTTATTTCCGCAGTCAAGCCGTTTGCGTCAGGCGCTGATGATAAGAAGCTGGTGTTAGCCACGTTGGCCGGAGTGAACAGTGAGAGTTCACTGGCCGTGGCCGTCGAGTATCTGTCGGACAAGGATGTCGAGGTTGAGGCGGCCACGGCAGTTGTTCAGATTACCAAGGTTGTCCACGCTGGCAATCCCGGTGCCGCTGAAGCGGCAATGAAGAAGATTCTGGAAGTCTGTAAGACCCCGGCTGCACGTAAGTTGGGTAGCAAGTAATGCAAGCTGCTGGCAGTAAGAGGTGGATGTGACAAGTTGTGCGACCAAGTTGATTGCGCTGGGCCTGGTTACTGGGATGTGTGCTACGGCAGTTTCAGCAGAGTCCCGTATGAATGTGCTGATTATTACCGGCGCCAATAACCACGATTGGCGTCAGACGACCGATGCGTTGAAGAAGATGTACGAAGGCGACGGGCGGTTCAATGTTTCGGTTACGGAAAAGCCTGCGGAACTGACTGCGGCAGAATTGGCAAGGTATGATGTGTTGGTAAACAACTGGACTGTTGTTGGCAAGACCGGACATGTCTGGGGCATAGAGGTCGAAAAGGCGATTGAAGACTTTGTTGCGGGTGGAAAGGGATTTGTAACCTTTCACGCAGGAAGTTCCTGTTTTGCCGACTGGCCGGGTTTTCATAAGATCGTTGGCGGAACGTGGGGGAAGCAGACGGGGCATGGGGCCTATCATTCCTTTGATGTCGTGATCGTCGATAAAGAACATCCTGTTACCCGTGGCATGAAGGATTTCACAATTGCTGATGAGTTATGGCACAATATTGCGGTTCTTGAGCCGACGCAGGGCCGAAAGGTCCTTTGCCGGGCCATGTCATCGAAGGAAAAGGGCGGAACCGGTAAGATAGAAGATGTGGCGATGTGCACTGAGTTCGAGAAGGGGCGTGGATTCTATAGTGTTCTTGGGCATGATGTGAAAGCCATTGAGAGCCAGGGGTGGAGACAATTGATGTTGCGGGGCACTGAATGGGCGGCAACAGGAAAAGTGAGTGGCGGCGTGAAAAAACGGTTTGAGCTGTCATGGAGCAGGACAACAAACTCAATTGCTTTGATGAACAGTGGAAACGTGGTCTGGAAGCTGAACCATGACAAGGCTGAAGGTAAACCATATTTTCACCCTCTGAGTACTATTGGTGGAGATGTTTTGACATGCCTTCGTCCGGGAGACCATCCGTGGCACAGGGCGGTGTGGTTTTCATGGAAGTACATTAACGGACTTAACTATTGGGAAGAGGACAAGAAGACGGGACTGTCGGAAGGGCGTACTGAGCTGACTGGTATCAAAGTGACCACTGCCGGGGACTATTCGGCAAAGATTGAAATGGCATTGAGTTATCATCCGCCTGGAAAAGAAGAAGTCTTGTCTGAAAAGCGCACACTTGACATCGGCGCTCCCGGTGAAGACGGCACCTATCGAATAGACTGGGCGTCGAGTTTTGTAGCTTCTTCAACCGATGTTGTGCTGGGGCGAACGCCTCTCCAGGGCGAAGCTGGCGGAGCGGGCTGGGGTGGCTATGCCGGATTGTCGGTACGCATGGCCAGGGAAACCATTGGGTGGAAGATGGTTGACAGCGAAACCAGGCAGGATCTCGCCATACACGGCAAGAAGGCGTTATGGATTGATGTCAGCGGCCCGATTGGACTTGAGAAGAATCCGGTCGGAGTTGCGGTGTTCGATCATCCGTCGAATATCCGCAACCCTTCGTCGTGGTACGTGTCCAAGGAAATGCCGTATTTCAGTCCGGCATTGCTTTTTGACTCAGCTCAAGGGCTGGAAAAGGGGAAAGAGCTGACTTGAAGTATCGTATTATGGTTCACCCTGGAATGACCGACAAGGAGGCGATGGACAAGGAATGTAAAGAGTTTGCATCGATTAGTAATTGAAGGTGGGCCACATGAATAACATTTCGCGAAGAAGCTTCTTGAAAAGTGCTGCGGCGTTGAGCGTGGTGGCTGCCGGTTTTCCGACGATAGTTCCTTCATCGGTGTTCGGTGCCAATGCGCCCAGCAACCGGGTCACGCTGGGCCACATTGGCGTCGGCGGCCAGGGCGGTGGCGTAATGAATGGAATGCTGAATCTGGATGAGACCCAGATTCTGGGGATATGTGATTGTTTCAAGGACCGTCGTGAGGGCAGGGCGAGTGGTGTTAACAACCATTACGCAGGACGGCGGGAAAAGGGAACCTACAAGAGCTGTGAGGCATACGCAGACTTCAGGGAAATGCTGGCCCGGCCGGATATTGATGCGGTGGTTATCGCCACGCCTGATCACTGGCATGTGACGGCGGCTGTTCTTGCGATTCGAGCAGGAAAAGATGTCTACGTTGAGAAGCCTCTCGGAATCAGTATTGCCGAGAACAAGCTGATAAGAGAAGCCGTTCATAAGCATGGAGCAATATTCCAGTATGGAACTCAGCAGAGATGTTTCAATCAGCAATGCGGTTTCGCGGCCGAACTGGTTCAGAACGGCTATATCGGTGCGCTTAAATCAGTGGATGTGATAGCGCCGAACGGGTCAACAGGCGGCAGACAGGTGGTGCAGCCGGTTCCTGAAGGGCTAGATTACGATATGTGGCTTGGTCCCGCTCCCGTTAAACCCTATACGGCTGACAGGGTCATAGGTCAGGGTCGCTGGCATATATACGATTATGCTCTTGGCTTCATAGCTGGCTGGGGTGCGCATCCGCTGGATATAGCGCATTGGGGCTATCCCCGCATTCCTGTTGAATACGAGGGTAAGGGGGTCATTCCGGCTGATGGATTGTTTGACACCGTTGTGAACTGGGATGTTAAGGGCCGTTATGACGGTGGTGTTGCTTTCACATTGAAGACAGGGAGCGACAAGACTACGTTCACAGGAACGGAAGGATGGGTTGCTACGAGCCGTGGCGGCATCAGCGCTGAGCCGGTATCTTTGCTGAAAGTCAAAATCAAGCCGGGTGAGATTCATCTCCTGCAGGATAACCATCACTACCGGAACTTCGTTACTTCAGTAAAGACCAGGAAGAATCCGGCAAGCGACATTGATTCTGCTGTTCAGTCGGATTTCATAAGCCACCTGAGCGATATCTGTATCAGGACCGGCCGCAAGATCAAGTGGGATCCCATCAAGGAGACCATTATTGGCGATGATCAAGCGGTTCGAATGATGAACAGAGCCCGCCGTGAGCCGTGGGGCCTGATCTAGCGAGCCTGACGTGGACAGTCACGACTGGGGCAGTGCTTCGCTCTCGGCTGTGCGGTCTGGTGGCGTCCGGCGTCCCTGCCGGACGCGTTCCCGGAATCAGCAGCCGCCAGAGACGGCTGCGGCCACCTCTGAAGCAATATTCGGCGTAAAGCCCTGACGTGGACAGTCACGACTGGAGCAGTGCTTCGCTCTCAGCTGTGCTGATTGGTGACGTCCGGCGTCCCTGCCGGATGCGTTCCCGATATCAGCAGCCGCCAGAGACGGCAGCTGCCACCTCTGAAGCAATACTAGACGCCATACGCTCATAATTAGAATGTTACAACAAGTGCGGACACTCTGGGTGAGCCGCTTTCTTGACGTGGCTGTGGAGGCGGTGCTACGTGGTGGTACTACATTATCGACAATTTTGAGGTATTATGTGTATAATGAACAAATGAGTGTGTCATGCATGGCGACCAAGAGAGCAGGTAACGCGGAAGCGCTGGGCGAGATGATCATGTATAGAGCATCAATAACTGTGGGATGGATGATTCTGGCGATGACCTGCCAATTTTCGGGTCTTGCGACTGCCGAAACAGTTTTGTTTCCCGCAGGCGCTACATGGCGTTACCTCGATAACGGCAGTGACCAGGGCGTTGCGTGGCGGACGAACACCTTCAATGACGCAGCATGGTCGAATGGTCCGGCGCCTCTTGGCTATGGGCATGCTCCGCTTGAGCACACAGTGATCTCGTACGGCACTAATTCTCTCAGAAAATACATCACATCCTATTTCCGGAGGACATTTGCAGTTTCGAACGCCTCATCATATACGGTGCTCCGACTCGAGTTGCTTCGTGATGATGGCATAGTTCTCTACATCAACGGGTCTGAAGTTCTGCGCGATAATATGCCAGGTGGTCCTGTTACTTATCAGATGCTTGCGAGCACCAAGATCGGTGCTCCTGATGAGACGAA
>JBAXMA010000082.1:0-9970 GCA_037134535.1 bacterium | reverse complement strand
GATGGAGAAGGTGCCTGAAGCGGCGCTAAGAAAGTATTTCACACGCGAAAACGTGCAAGGCGAGGCGAGATTCCGGGTATCGAACGACCTCAAGAAAATGCTCACTTTCGCGAGACTGAACCTTGCAGAGCCGCCGTTCAGGATGAAGGGCCCTTTTGACGTGATTTTCTGCAGGAATGTAATGATTTACTTTGATAACGAGGTGAGGAGACGACTTCTCACAGACGCGTACAGGCTCCTGAAGACCGGTGGTTACCTCATGGTGGGGCACGCAGAGAGCTTGTCCGGTATGTTGAGTAATTTTAAAAGTGTAGAGCCATCTGTTTACGTGAAATCATGAACCAAATAATCGTCGACATAGCTGCCTTGGAAGTCTCGGCGAACCCCGAGGATACGCTGGTGACATATTCTCTCGGCTCGTGCCTGGGAATCGTGGTATATGATCCCACATTGCGAGTGGGTGGAATGATGCACTGTATGCTACCTCTGTCGTCTGTCGACGCACAGAAAGCGAAAGACAAGCCGAGCATGTTTGTAGACACCGGCATGACAATCCTGCTCACACGACTTTTCGAGATGGGCGTGACGAAAAAGAATGCTGTTGTGAAAGTGGCTGGCGGTTCGTGTGTGCTGGACAAACAGGGACTGTTCCGGATCGGAGAGAGGAATTACACAATATTCCGCAAGATCATGTGGAAAAACGGATTAATGATTGCAGCCGAGCATATCGGCGGCGAAGTCACACGGACCATACGACTCAATATCGGAACCGGTTTGCTTACAATCAAGATTGACGGTCAGGAGTACGAGCTATGAGCACGGCAACCGATATTCGCAGGAAGATAGATTCATTCGAAGCTATGCCGGTGATATGCCAGCAGATCATAAAGAACATGAACAACCCGGACGTTGACTTCGGCACCCTGGCAGAGAAGATCAAGTACGATCCGGGAATGACGATGAACATCCTCAAGCTGGCAAACTCCGCCTATTTCGGCATTTCAAAGCGGGTTGAATCACTGCAGACCGCTATCGTCATGCTCGGCATGAAAAAACTCTTCCAGGTGGTAGTGGCTCAGAAGACTACGAAGCACATGCTGGCCAGAATGGACGGGTACGACCTGCTGCCCGAGGAACTCTTGAAGCATGCTGTATGGACCGCAGTGGCGGCCGAAGAGTTTTCGCGGGTCCTGAGGATAACAACGCCCGAACTGCTTTTCACAGCCGGATTACTGCACGATATCGGCAAAGCTGTTCTGGATCCCTTTGTGGCAGAGAACCGTGACGCACTGATGGACAATGCGAGTCGTCACGATATGACCTTTGATATGCTGGAGCGGAATACTCTCGGCATGAATCATGCCGAGGCCGGGTCTGAACTGCTGAAGCGATGGCATTTCCCGCAGGAGCTGGAAGCGGTCATCCGGCTGCATCACGAACCTGAGTCAGCCGGCGAGCATCGTATGATCGTTACCATCGTGCATCTTGCCGACATGCTTGCGTATTCACAGGGCGTCGGGACAGGAATCGACGGCTTGAAATACAGGGTATCGGAAGAGGCCACGCATGCTCTCGGCCTGAAGGGCAGGATTGTGGAACGCGTGGCAAGCCAGACTCTGGAAAAGATGACTGAGCTCGAGAAGACGCTCGCCGAGATGATGTGAGAGAAGAGAGACCGAAGAAAGACCATAGACCAAGGACCATAGACATTAGACCTGTAAGAAAATGAATATCCAATATCCAACAAGGAATGTCCAATGATCAAGGAAAGAAAGTTCGATTTGCAGGACCGCCTTATTGACTTTGCCGTACGGATTATCAGACTTTCCGAAGCCATCCCGGACAGCAAAGCCGGCAGACATGTCTGTTCTCAAATCCTTAGAAGTGGCACCGCGCCAGCTCCAAACTACGGTGAGGCACAGAGTGCTGAATCCAGGTCCGATTTCATTCATAAGTTCAAGATCGTGCTGAAGGAACTGCGGGAAACAGAAATCTGGCTCAGGATCATTGTCAGGGCAAAACTAATCAAACCGGCAGAACAACTCACCCAGCTCCTTAAAGAAACGGATGAGTTAATCTCAATCTTGTTCAAGAGTGCTGAAACTGCCAAAGGAAACAAAGAGAGTAAGTGAATCTTAACTTGAATATTGGAAAGTGGGTGCTGGCTGTCAGGAATTTGAATGTCCAATGATGAAAGAAAGGCTGATGAATCTTCACTTGGAAATTGGACATTGTGTGTTGGCTGTTGGATATTCGATCTGAATGGGGTGTAACATGGCGTACAATGTGCTGATTGTAGATGACTCAAAGATTGTTAGAACAGTCGTGGCAAGGACCCTGAAGATTGCCGGCGTTGATGTGGGCCTCCTGCTTGAGGCAGCAAATGGCAAAGAAGCGCTGGCGGTTTTGGAGTCGAACTGGATTGATATCGTATTTGCGGATATCAATATGCCGGAGATGAACGGCGTTGAGATGGTGGAACGGATGCGGGAGAAGGGCCTGATGGAAACCATCCCGGTTGTTATCGTCTCCACTGAGCGCAGCGTAACACGAATCGCAGAACTGAAAGCAAAGGGCGTGCGCGATTATCTCAGCAAACCTTTCACACCGGAAAGCATCCGCGAGGTTGTGGACAAACTGCTGGGACCGGGGAAGAGTGTGGAAGGCGGAACGTAGGACGTGAGAGCGGGAATTCAGGCTCCTGTCCGTCGGCTGACGGCCAGGGAGCAGTGAAGCAAACTTTGTGTGATTGGTACGTAGTTTTCGACAGAAAGAACAGAACGGGGCAGTCAGGAGGTTCACGTGGACAAAGAACAGGAAATGATACAGAAACTTGAGGCTATCCGGAGCCTTCCGACGCTGCCGGTCGTCATCGACAGGCTCAACGTCGCGATCCGCGATCCCAACTCGGACGGGAAGCGAATAGCAAAGATCATAGAAGATGATCCTGCTATCATGGCTCGCACCTTGAAGGTTGTGAATTCGGCGTTTTACGGTGCACACGAACCCATCACATCGCTGCAACTCGCGGTCGCCCGGCTCGGTATGTCAGCAATCCGGAACATCGCAATGTCCACCTCGGTATTCTCCACGTTCGGCAAGGGAGACGGAAAGGGACTGAACAGGAAGGAATTCTGGCGACATTCCATCTGCTCCGGAATAGCGGCAGGAGTCATCTGTGACAGCGCAAAGGGCCAACTGAAGACCCGTCACGCCAAGGATGCACTGCACCTGGCCGGGCTGCTGCACGATATCGGGAAGATCTTCTGTGATGAATTCTTTCATGATGAGTTCAACGAGGCATTACGCATGGCAGCAGCCGACACTCAACCGCTGTTTGCCGCCGAGAAAACCGTCATGGGAATGGATCACGCCCAGGTGGGAATGTGGCTGGCCGTGAAGTGGAAGCTGGGAGTGGACTTCACCCAGACAATTTTCTGGCACCATGATCCCGAACATGTCGAGGACAAGTTGCGGGAGTTCGTGTCTCTGGTCCACACGGCCAACTACATCTGCAATATCGAGAAGATCGGTGCCAGCGGTGATCCGGCACCGGCTTTTCTGCCGGGCGTCTGGAAACAACTGGGACTGGGCGTCGGCGACATATCCGGAATCGTGGATACAATTCACGTGGAATCGGCGAAATCAGAGATCCTGATGTCGCTCATATGAGGTGCAAATGAAAGAGACCCAGACTGTCTTCCTCGGCGTCGTACGAAACGTGCTGGAACAGTTCGCGTTCATGTTCTGCGAGACAACCGATGACAAGCGTTTTACCGACTGCAAAGGACCGTTTCTCTACGCATCGGTTACATTCTCGGGTAGCCGTCAGGCGGCGATCAGCCTGACGACATCGGAATCGCTCTGCATGGAGATGGCGGCAAACATCCTGGGAGTTGACCCGGCGGAACTCGGCGAGGAATCAGGCATCGATGCAATGAAAGAGCTTGCCAACATCGTGTGCGGTGAGTTGATCCCGGCTCTGTACGGGAACACTGAGGTCTTCGACCTGACGGTTCCTTCAGCATACCGGATTGACTCCGGCAAGTGGCTTGAGCTGGTTGCCGACCCTGAGAACCTGCAATTATGGGTGGAGGACAGACCGATGCTGGTGAGCCTGGCACTGGCCGGGGATGGGAGAGCGTAGAGGATGTGGAATGTGGAATGTAGGCTGTGGCAACCGTTCTAATCGTGATCGTAGTCGATGCTTCTGAGGAGACTTAACAGGGACGTCGACAAGGATTACGACAGGGATTACGACGAAGAGTAAGAATCAACATGAGTCCAATGGCGAAAATACGGGTATTGGTTGTGGACGATTCGGCGATTGTCAGGCAGGTGCTGACCACCGAACTGGGACATGAGCCCGATATCGAAATAGTAGGTACTGCACCTGATCCATATGTGGCACGCGACAAGATCGTGCAACTGGATCCGGATGTTGTCCTGCTCGACATTGAAATGCCGAGAATGGACGGGCTGACATTCCTCAAGCGGATCATGCAGTATCATCCATTGCCGGTGATCATAGTCTCTTCTTTGACTGTCCGGGGTGGCCAGATTGCTCTCGAGGCGATTCAGGCTGGCGCCGTGGAAGTCATGTGCAAGCCAGGCGAGGCCTATACGGTCGGAGACATGTCCGTAGCTCTGGCCGATAAGATAAGGGCGGCGGCAAGCATTAAAGGAAGAATGGCCGAACGGAAGGCCATAGCGAAGCCGGTTGTCACAGACAGGCTTGCAATGAGCCAGACGACCAACAGGATTATAGCAATCGGCGCATCTACCGGCGGGACACAGGCCATTGAAGCGGTGATCACGCGATTTCCGGGAAATGCGCCGGGAACAGTGATTGTGCAGCATATGCCGGCTAATTTCACAAAGTCGTTCGCGGACCGCCTGAACGGACTGTGTGACATAACAGTAAAAGAGGCGGAAGACGGTGATTCCGTGATTCCTGGTGTTGCGCTTATTGCACCAGGCAACCGCCACATGCTCTTGAGACGAAGTGGTGCGCGGTATTACGCAGAAGTGCGCGATGGCCCTCTTGTGTGCCGGCAGCGACCGAGTGTGGAAGTACTGTTCAAATCGGTCGCAAAATATGCGGGCAGCAATGCGGTCGGCGCAATACTTACGGGTATGGGCGCTGACGGCGCACGAGGTCTGCTTGAGATGCGGCAGGCCGGCGCATTCACGGTGGCTCAGGATGAGAAGACATCGATAGTTTACGGCATGCCGAAAGAAGCGGCATTGTGTGGCGGTGCCTGCGAGATCGTGCCCCTGCACAGAGTGGCAGAAGTGCTGATCAAGCACTCGTGAATGTTCGATGACAGAGCAGGATAAAGAAAGGGAAACAACTATGGCGAATACAACTACGGCAATATTGGTGGTGGACGATTCCTCCACTATGCGGAGAATCGTGATAAATACCCTGGCACGCTGCGGGTATACGAACGTCACGGAAGCCGGCAATGGTGTCGAGGGCTTGGCAAAGTGCGCCGAGAAACAGTTCGACTGCATCCTGACTGACTGGAATATGCCGGAAATGGACGGATTGACCTTTGTCATAAACGTACGGCAGAAGCCGAACTATGCCACAATCCCGATCATGATGGTCACCACAGAAGGCGGCAAGCAGGACATCGTCAATGCGCTGACCAAAGGGGTCTCTGCCTATATCATCAAGCCATTCACACCGGATATCATGAAGGCAAAAATGGAAGCACTGATGGCCAAAGCTGCTGCTGCACCTGCGGCACCTCCTGCAGCCGCTCCGGCGGAAGCTCCGGGAGCACCACAAGCATGAAGAATTGCAGCAAACAAGGAGATAAACAAATATGAGCAGTCAGACAACATTGAACGGGACCACGGCAAAGCTATTGGCCGCGTTTTGTAAAAGTGCAGAACAAGTCTATGAGACGATGGTGTTTACGAAGGTGACATGCGGTTTGCCGCTGATCAAAAAGGAGCATTTCCCATGCGGTGCCATCTCGGGCACCATCGGTATCACCAGCAGCCTGTTTGCCGGGCGGTTGTCTCTCGTCTTTTCTCAGGAGACGGCCGAGAAATCCTTCCGCTCTATGATGATGATGGGCGACACCGATCCGGTGAACGAGTCGGAGATGAAAGACGCAGTTGGCGAGTTGGCTAACATGGTAGCCGGTGGTGCTAAGGCTGATCTTCAAGCGCAAGGGATAGATTATGTCATCAGCCTGCCCACGGTTGTTGTGGGCAAGGACCATTGTCTCGAGAGCCCGAAAGGCTGCGAAACCATGGTTATTCCGGCGAAGATCGGGGATGGCGAGTTCTTTGTGGAATTTGCAATTTCTTAAACAAGGAGGACGCCATGAAAACACTGATAGTAGAGGATGATTTTACCAGCCGCCTGATTCTGCAGGCATTACTGAAGACATACGGTCCATCGCACATCGCCGTAGACGGCAGGGAAGCGGTTGAGGCCGTGCGGTTGGCTCTTGATGCGGGCGAGCACTATGATCTGATCTGCATGGATATCATGATGCCGCGGATGGACGGGCAGCAATCGCTCAAAGAGATCCGCGCACTGGAAACAAGCAAGGGAATCATCTACGACAAAACTGCTAAGATCGTGATGACGACAGCCCTGTCAGATGTGAAGAACGTGAGCATCGCATACCACAGCTTGTGTAACGGGTATCTGACCAAGCCCATTGATAAAGCAAAGCTTCTGGAAGTGCTGCGGGAGCTGAAACTGATTGAGTGAGAAGACGTGAAACTGGTTGCCGGGTACTTGTCCGCCGGAGGCGGATCCGCCTTTGGCGGAAAACTGTGGTGGTAGCGGTTGTCAGACATGTCGGACTCGTCCGACAGCAAATCCACAGATTGCGAGAACTCTTGAACATCAAGAAACCATTGCGCACCGCATGCCTCGCGCTGGTAGCCAGCCTGCTGATGACCATGCGCCTTATGGCCGGAGACATCCCGGACATGACAATCGTTGCCAACGCCGGCATGTCGATTCCGTCGCTGTCGAAACGCGAGATCTCGGATATATTCCTGGGACGCAGAAAGCAGTGGGACGACGGAACCACAATTAAACTCGCCCTCCTCAAGAGTTCAATCGAACAGGATCGATTCCTGAACACATACACAGGAAGAAGCATGAGCCAGTATTGGGCTCACTGGCGCAACATCCTGTTTTCCGGCAGCGGAATCATGCCGAAGGTGTTCTCAACAGAACAGGAACTTCTGGCCTATGTCGCCTCCGAAAAGGGCGCTCTCGGTCACGTCACAGACATCAACCCCTTGAAAGACTTACGTTTGCAGGTTGTTCACACCCAGGAAGAGGTAAAACCATGAAGTTTCAACGACTTTTCTCATTGATCGCGATACTTTTGGTGGCCGTATGCATGCCTCTCAGCGCGCTCGAACTCGGACCGGTGGAACTGCACGGATCCCTGTCACAGGGCTACATCTACAGTCAGCACAACAACTTCATTGTCGACAGCACCGATGGCACTGCTGACTTCCGCGAGTATGGGCTTAACGCAACTATCAGGCCTATGGACAACGTCACGATCGGCGGACAGATATTCGGACGAGACTTCGGTGTCGCCGGAAATGACGAGATCTTTCTGGACTGGCTTAACATTGACTACACATGGCGTAACTGGCTCGGATTCCGGTTGGGCAAATTGAAAACGCCGTACGGATTCTATGGTGAAACGCGGGACGTCGACTCCCTGCGCACTGAAATTCTGCTGCCACAGGGAGTTTACATGGAATATATCCGCGGCCTGTTCGACTCCACCTGGGGCGGAGCAGTCCATGGATTTGTCTCAAGTAAAACGCTTGGCGGGTTCTCATATCTCGCACAGGGCGGCGTCAGGGATGTGGACGCGCAGAGCAGCGACATGCAACGCCTGCTGATCGGCCGAGGCATACACATCGATAGGTCCAAATCAAGCCCCTCGTTCGCGATCGCCTTCATCTGGGATACGCCAGTTGAAGGACTGCGCTTTGGTACGACCGGCTCATGGAGCAAGAAATTTATCAGTGGCACAGCCGACTCACCATTCGGATCTTCAACCTACGAGTCCGATATTCACGACAATCGTCTACTGACCGGATCCGTGGAGTATACTCTTGGTCACCTGACACTGGCCGCCGAGGCATTGTCCGGATCGTTCGATGCCATTTTCGACTACGCGTCACCATACGCACCAGACATGACTCTTTCCGCTGCTTACGTTGGCGGCTATATGAAGGCTGACTACCGATTTGCTGATTGGCTTGCTGTGGCCGGTGGATACTCCAGCTTCGACTTTGACCAGACTGTCACTGTAAACGGCGCGAACGGTATACCATACGGTCCCAGCGGTCTGCCATACGGCGAGAACCAGGACGACTGGTTCCTCTCAATCCGTTTTGACATCACAGAGAACCTCATCCTGAAGGTCGAGGAGCATATCATATCGGGCATCTCTGGCACATTCGCCCACGAGAACCCGGATGGTACCGACAAGCAGTGGTCAATGACCATGGCCAAGATGTCATTCGTCTTCTAAATGAAACTGGCAACCAAGATATGGATGAGCCTGGCCATCCTCCTGATCGGCTACGCCGTTTCGGTGGTGACCAGCTACCTGCTGGGCAACCGCGTCACAGCGGTTGCCTCGCACATACGTGATTCCATCTATCCGGTCGCCTCGCGAACTGACGGCATTGCCGCCAAGCTCAATACCGTGTGGCTGCTGCAGAAAGATTCCGTCGTGCAGGGCGATCCGGCCGACATCGTACGGGCAGAGAATCTTGCGAGCCAGATCGTCGTGGAGATGAGGGCGGTCGGAGTTATCGAGGGCATTCCGCCTGCATTTGGCCAGAACCTGCTGGACACCGCGACAGCGATCGAGGCCTTGTCTCGTGACGCAGGACCCATCTACCGCGGGCTTATCCTTGCCGCCGACAATCCCTCTGCCGAGTTACAGGAGCGGGCGCAGGTCATTGCAGGCAGGCGCAACGAACTGACAGGGATTGTTGCTGCTCTTTCTGCTGATGCCGCACGCCGGCTGCGGGCTGAATTGCAGAGCATTGAAGACTTGTCGCAGATGCAGTCGCGTGCGAGTATTATCGTCTTCCTGCTCGTGATGATCGTATCAATTCCACTCGTTTCCCTGTCCATTCGACTCATAATTTTAAAGCCCTTTCAACGACTTCTCAAGGTGGCTCAAGCCGGTGAAACCTTTGATGCAGCGACGCTGGCCAAAGACGAGATCGGGGAATTGGCACTCTCATTTTCCAACCTGCATGCTCAGCAACGGCAAACTCAGGCTGAACTGCGCGAAAACCAGCTGACACTGGAAAAACGCGTCGCCGACCGCACTCTCGAACTCAATCAGACCAACCATTTCCTCGAAGAGGCCACTGCCCGTGCCAATTCACTGGCTGCTCAGGCCATGGTGGCCAACGCCTCCAAAAGCGAGTTCCTGGCCAATATGAGTCACGAAATCAGGACGCCTATGAACGGCGTGATCGGCATGACCGGGCTCCTTCTGGATACTGAACTTAACGACGAGCAGCGGCGCTACGCCAGTATCATTCATGCCAGCAGTGAGTCACTGCTGACGATCATCAATGACATCCTTGATTTCTCAAAGATCGAGGCGGGCAAGCTCGACCTGGAAACGCTGGACTTCGATTTGTCCGCAATGCTGGACGCCTTTGCCGCCACCATGGCCATGCGCGCCCACGAAAAAGAGCTGGAGCTGCTCTGCGCCGCCGATCTCTCCGTTCCAACACTCCTGCGCGGCGATCCAGCCCGCCTCCGGCAGATTCTCACCAACCTGACAGGCAATGCCATCAAGTTCACGAAGAGTGGCGAGGTGGCTGTGAGGGTGACAGTGGAAGAGAGAGATCAGAAGTCGGAAGTCAGAGGTCAGCAAGAAGAGAGAGGCCCGAGGTCCGAAACTCAGCTTTCAGGTCTCATCCCTTATCC
>JBAXMA010000081.1:0-10062 GCA_037134535.1 bacterium | reverse complement strand
GCGAACTCCCTGACAACATTCCATGGTCAAGAAACAATCTGGTTGGCGTTGACGTCACCCTCTCACCCGTGACCGGCAATGAGGCCGAAACAGCGACAGGTAATCTTACCGACGGCTACTGGGCCGTGCGACGGCTTGCCGAGCCTGCCGAATCCATAGCTCTGGATCAGACGCCTTTCAAGTGGCCAAGCGAGGCCGCCGTGGCAATGCGCCTGTTCAATCATCGCAAGCCAGGACTTTCATGGTTCAGAATGGATGGCTGGCCCGCGGACCGTTTTATCGTATCCCCTTCACATCCTGTCATTATCGTAGCGTCAATTGTGACCAGTGAAGAGTCGAAGACGCCGCTTGAAACCGCGCGCAAACAAATTGAGGACATGACCATTGAACGGATCGATGCACTGCGCACGGCCCATCACAAATGGTGGCGCGCTTTCTGGTCGAAGTCCTTCGTCGACATCAGCGATCCTCTGATCGAGAAATACTATTACGGATCAAGCTACCTGATGGCTTCCTGCAGCCGCAATACCCAGTTCCCCCCCGGATTATTCGGTAACTGGACTACTGCAGACGGCCCCGCATGGCAGGGGGATTACCATCTCAACTATAACCACGAGGCACCCTGGTGGGGTGTCTATTCCTCGAACCACCCGGAGCTGGCCGACTCGTACGACACACCAATCCTTGAGTTCATGCCGACCGGACTGGCCAACGCACGGAAGTACCTGGGAGTGCGAGGCGTTTACTACAACGTGGGCGTTGGTCCCAAGGGGTACGACCCGGGCGTCGCACCCGGCGGCAAGGCGCCGGAGGAACAGGGCGACCAATTGTTTCTCGGTCAGAAGAGCAATGCGGTTTTCTGTACCTCCAATATGTTCATGCGCTTTTATCTCACCTACGATCTCGACTACGCACGCCGCGTATATCCATTTCTTCTGGAGGTTACAAATTTCTGGGAGGATTATCTCAAATGGGAACCTGCTTCGACACAGCAAAAGGCAGGCCGCTACGTCATATACGGGGATTCGCTTGGCGAGAGGGGCGATGGAATAGGTGACACGAACAACTGCCTTTCACTGGGGCTGGTGCGTATGCTGTTCAAGGGCATTCTCGACGTCAGCGCCGAACTGGGCATGGATGCGGAGCGGCGCGCAAAATGGCGGCACATCCTCGACCACCTGAGCGACTTTCCAACAACGATGATAGACGGCGTTCGCTGGCTCCGCAACGCCGAGGCAGGCCCGTCAGCGCAGGTGGCCGGACCAACCAGGGGCGGCTCCAGGGTATCGTTCACAGGCCTGGTCTGGCCATCGTGCGTCATCGGGCTGAATTCCGACCCCGAAATGCTCAAAACACTGCAGAACGACACCCGCCTGTGGCCGGAGAACGACTGGATCAATCACTATAACGGATTCAACCAGATCTTTCCGCAGGCCGTGCGCGTGGGTCACGACCCGCATGACATTCTTGCCAAACTTCGCAAACAACTGACGGTAGCCGGCTTCCCGAACCTCATGATCTTCGGAGGTGGAGGCGGAATCGAAAACTGCTCAGGCGTTCCCGCAACAATCAATGAAATGCTCCTCCAATCCCACGAAGGCGTCATGCGGCTGTTCCTGTCTGGCCACGGGAACAACCTGCACGTTTTGGACGGCTCCGTACTTCCGGTGCATTCCTCGTCAGCAGCGAACTGAACGGCGGCGAAGTGAAAACATTACTTATCGAAAGCGAGAAAGGTCGGGAGTGCGTCCTTCAGAACCCATGGCCGGGTCACGAACTGCAGCTCTACCGAAACGGCAGTGCCGCTGAGACATTGAAGGGCGACCGCGTCAACTTCAAGACCGGCCCGGGGGAGAGTATTGCCTTTGCCATGGCAGCAAAACAGAGCCACTGATTCAGGTACAAACTGCATTCGGTGGCAGTTGCCGTCCCTGACAACTGTAATTGCGTTAATTGACAATGGTGAGACCATGGTCTCACACTGGGAGAATCAGATTCATGACATCACGTGAACTTATAAAGGCGGCTCTGGCGTTCCGTGAGTATGAAACTGTGCCCATTGAGGCACGTGATACCGCCGGCGCACCAGCATCCTATCCGCCCTGGTACACTGGTGCTCCCTGGAATAAGAAAGGCCGTAGAACGGACCCCTGGGGCTGCACCTGGGAATCCATGGAGGACGGGGTTTGCGGAGAAGTCAAAGACCATCCCCTCGCCGACTGGAGCAAGTTCGATAGCTTCTCCCCACCGTGGCACGTTCTTAAACAAGCCAACCTTTCGGATGTTAACCGCTTCTGTGGCGAAACAGACAAATTCGTAATTAACCAATGGGAACCGGCAATGCCCAATCTCTTCGAGCGGATGCAGCATCTGCGGGGCACGGAGAACCTGTTTCTGGATTTCGCATATGGCGACGACCGGATTCTGAAATTGAGAGACCGGCTTCAAGAGTACTACTTGAAACAGATGGAGATGTGGTGCAACACCAATGTAGACGCAGTCCAGTTTGCCGACGACTGGGGATCCCAGACGTCGCTCCTCATTTCTCCTGCAACGTGGCGTGAAACGTTCAAGCCTCTCTACCGTCAGTATTGCGAACTCGCCCACAGTAAGGGCAAGTATATCCTGATGCATTCTGACGGTTATGTGGCTGACATCATTCCAGACTTGATAGAAATCGGTGTGGATGCAATTAATCTCCAGCTTTTCTGCATGGATATCGAGCACCTCGCTGACCTCTATCACCACAAGGTGGCGTTTTGGGGTGAAATCGACCGGCAGCATATCCAGGTGTTCGGTACAGCAGAAGACATGCGTAATGCAGTACGGCGCCTGGCAAATGCCTTCTTCCGTTACGGCCGCACTGGTTTCATCGCCCAGTGCTACTATACCATGAATGTGCCTGAAGCGAATATGCGCGCCGAATGGGACGAATGGCAGAAGGTGATTTAAATATAGCAAAGGAGAACATATTATGACCCCGAAACAGAGAGCAGTTGCAGCGTTAACCCTGAAAATCCCCGACATGGTCCCTACGTTCGAACTGGAGTTCCAACTTGAGGAGGAGATGTTCGGACGACAATTCATCACCGAGGATCTATGGGGTGAGAATCTGGCAAAACTGACCCAGATTGATAAGGAACGCAAGTTGCACGAGTTCGCTGAGTACGTTGTGAAGGTCTACACCAGCCTTGAGTACTCCATCATCCCCGGTCCTTATGGAATCGGCGCATGGGTCGACCGGAATGAAGCGGGTGGAGTATCTCGCGATCTCAAGCTGGTCCACAAATACATTCGCGAACTTGTCGGCGATACAATGATGATCGGATTCCATGGTGATGGAACATTCGGGATTCCCGATGGCAATGGAATGTACGAATTCGCCTACCGGATAGTGGACAATCCGGCCGGCGTGAAAGCCCAGGCGGAAGAAATGTGCCTGCGTGCAATTGAACGCAACAAAGCACTTCAAGCAAGCGGCGTTGACTGCCTGTTCCTGTGCGCCGACTACTGCTTTAATGCCGGTCCGTTCATTTCACCGGAGATGTTTGCAGAATTTGTTCAGCCATATCTGGCCAGGATCATAGCCGCAGCCAGGAAGGACGGGCTCTACACGATCAAGCACACCGACGGCAACATCATGCCGATCCTTGACCAGTTGGTAGCCGCCAATCCGCATGCACTCCATTCCATAGACCCTATGGCCGGAGTAGATATCAGGGAGGTGAAACGCATGTATGGCGACAAAGTCTGCCTGTGCGGCAACGTACACTGCGCTGCTCTGCAGACCGGGAGCGACCAGGACGTCATCGATAGCGCTGAATACTGCCTGACCTATGCCAAGCCCGGTGGCGGCTATATCTTCTGCACCAGTAATGTCCCATTCAAAGGCATGCGCCCGGAACGCTACCAGCTCATCCTGGATGTGTGGAAACGGATGCGGAAGTACTGAGAAAAGATTGTTCAGGTGTCAGTGTTCAGGGCGATTCCGTGGACCCTGCTGGTGGTATGCGGTGTGTCGCCGTCCATTACGAAGGTCACTGTAGTTCCGCTACTCAGTTGGCGGAGGCGGGCGCAAAACAATCACGTTTCAGAACCTGACCTCTCCTCCTGAACACCCTCTTATTACCACTTTCGCGAGTCCGGGACATCCATCCATCGGCTGCCGTCCTGGATTGAAAGCTGGCTGACGAGGCCGGGCAGGGTCATATCCATGGCCTCATGGATGCCGATGGGAGTCAGGCGCTTACCTTCAATGGCGTCAACGAAGTCCAGTATCTCGAAGTAGTCACCGCCACCGAGGCCGGATGCCTCGCCACTCGCCATGTTCTCTTTCCAGAAATCAGGCAGAAACTCGTCTTTCAGATCATCCAGATTCAACCAGGTACCAGTGTCCTTGCAGCGCGAGCGCAACCAGATGCGATCTTTCTCACCCCAGGCGCGGGCAGATTCATAACAACCATCCGTACCCTGAAGCTGATAGTTGGTTGATGCGTCGGGCCGGTTGGATAGCATATCCACCCTGATCTTCACCAGGCCGCCTGAGGCCATCTTGCAGAGCATCAGGCATGAATCCTCGTTCTCATATTCAGCGCCACGCGGATCGCGGTAATGATGACCCGATCCCACGCCACTAACGGCTACCACGCGCTCGCCCGGCATCCACTGGAGAATCGGTCCGAGGCTATGCGTGCCATATGTAACGCCGTTGATGCCCGTCTGCCACTTGCGGCGCCACACAGTCACTTCATTCAACTCCTTGAGTTCGTGAAGATACTCGCCCTCGGCGTAATAGGTAGTACCAAACAGGCCCCTGCGGACGAGCTCCCGTACAATTACATTGGGCTGCATATACGTATAGTTTTCAGCCATCATGTAGATGCCACGGCTGCGCTTGCTGGCGACAACCAGCTCACGACATTCCTCCACCGAAACGCCGGCGGTAACTTCCGAGAGCACATGCAGATTGCGCTCGAGGGCCGCAATGGCCTGCGGCGCATGAAACTTCATGGGTGTGCCGATGATCACAGCATCCAGTTCCGACTTCTCCAGCATCTCGCCATAGTCAGTGTACTGCTCACGCGCACCCAGCAGTTTGGCAGCCCCGGGCAGTGCATCTGCATTGATGTCGCAGACCGCATGAACAGATACCTGTTTAAGTGCGTCACAGGCCGCCTTGAAACTGGCACCGCGCCCGCCCGCGCCAACGATACCCAGATTAAGCTTATCCATAGGACTCATAAGTGCTCCTGCCTTTTGATCACGGAATTCATGCTTTCTTCACACCACGCCTGTGAATGACCCTGGCCGGTACGCCAACGGCCACCGAAAAAGGTGGAATTGATTTCACAATCACCGAACCGGAACCGATCACAGAACCTTCACCAATGTCCGCTGAGTATAGAACGGAGACGCACATTCCAAGATAGCAGTCACGTCCAATTGTGATCTTGCGGCTGTGTCCTCCTTGCTTAATGATAGGCAGCGTCGGGTCCTCGAACTTATGAGAGTACGGCGTGATTGTTATGTTCTGCGCGAGAAGCGTATCTTCGCCGATCTCCAATCCCTTGTGTCCGTGCAGACAGCAACCGGTCCCTATATAGGCGCGACGATCTATCTCAATATAACCTTCGGCGCCTTCCGTATCCAGATAGACACCGTATTTGAGATTTACAGCATCGCCAAGGGAGATACCGCGCTCAGACCTGGCAACGAGAACACAATGGTCGCCAACGGAAACATTGTCTCCCAGCGAGATATGCTCAGGGTTCACAAACTTCACACCGCAGCCAATTTGAATATTCGTACCCATTTGCCGCAGCAAGCCGGCGTAGTATGCATAACGTTGTGTCGCAGCATAGGGCGTATCCATGTTCATGAAGACGGCACGATGATACGCCTCAAGCTCATCCGGCGGCAGCAACTTGAATGACTCTGTGAATAATCCTGCCATATTGCGTCCTTTTCACCCACGATCGACGGACCAGCGTTCCGCGTTCTGCAGCAACTGGTGCGCCTCCGATTCTGTCCCTGCCCAAGTCGAAATATATAGTCCCCGCGCTGAGAGCTGCTCAAGGGCAGGCTTAACCTCTTCCGGCGGGATAGCGATGTGCAGATTCTTACCCGCTTTCTGAACCTTCTTCAACACTTCCATGTAGTGCATCGGACTTGGCTTACCTGCGCCGGGAAGAATCTGAATGGCCTGTAACCGAGGCAGATCGCAGAGCACATCCACGTGCCTGAATGCCTCAACTCCATCGACGTGATAGATCGAATAGTCAAGAAACCGTGTCTGCCGCTCAATAGCCGGTAGAAACAGATCCCTGAACATCCGGGTCGAGATATTGTACGAGAAATCATTGGAAACGCCGTAGGTCTTACCAGGCGCCCAGATACCGAAGAAGCACGCTGACCCCTGAGTGGCATCGCGGACGACCGAGTAGCTGCGCTCGTAGAAATCACACCACATTTCCATAAGCCAGTCCTCGGCATCACGTACCATCTCCGGCCGCTCCGCACAGTCAAGCAGGAGCTGCTGAGTTCCGCGAACGGCAGCCAGAGTGTCACCTCCGTGGTAGAATGCGCCAATGGATGGCACGGACTTCCCGGCCGATTCCCTGACTGCCCGTTTCAGAACATTCATGTGGTATTGATACGCTGGATGATTCTCGTCAAGCCGTAGCGACCGGATATCAAAACCGTCGGGATCGGCCAACAGCGGATCATGCCAGCCCGTCTCCATATCGAGCCTGAATGGACACCCCAGCATGGTTGGAATCGCGGCTATTCCCGGATAGCCCGCGCACCACATCGGCAGTTCAACACCGCCATAGAAAGTGCGGCTGAGCCAGTAGTCCATCCGTACGCTAATGGCATCAAGATCATACCACTTTTCTGTAATCGTGGTCGCATCCGGAGGCCTCGGTATTGCCGGCGGATTGGCTCTGGGAGCATCAACAGCCATGACACAGCTCCCGAAATACTCATGCGCCCACCATAAGCGCAAGTGATCCTTGGCCTCTTCCCAATCAGGTTTGTAAAGTAATTTCATAATAGTGCTATCCGCGTCGACCGTTCAAACGGTAATACGCCAGTCCCTCAATCAGTGCCTTCATATTCTCAAGCGGTACACCAGGTGCAATGGAGCTGCTGCAACCGAGCATAAGTCCGACCCGTGGCCCCTTCTCCACCAGCCAGTCCAGTTCACGCCTGACATCCTGCGGAGTCCCAAGCGGAAGAGTGCGCGTGACCGACACGCCTGCGATGATGAACAACGGATCACCATTGCGATCAGTCATCCTGCAGATCCTCTCATAATCCATACCATCCTCATACTGGAAGCCTTGAAAGCCGCCAATACCCACCTCCAGCAAACGCGGCACCAGATCCATCAGGTTGCCGTCACAGTGCCAGATAAGGCGGATTCCGGCATCGAGCAGCGGCTGGATTGCGTACGCAAAGTGCGGTAACCACAACCTGTCGAGCGTCTTGACGTCTACCAGCATTCCTCGCGAGTCAGCCATATCGTTGTCTAATCGCACCAGCCGAGGCAGACCTCCCTTGATGATGGCGCGAGCGGCAATGCGATTGTGAACAACAGCTGCTGCAGCATGAATCTTGAAGCCCCGCTCAATAACATCCGGATAAAGCGCATATGCCATGAAGTAGTTCTCATAGCCATAGTGCCAGTAGAGAAAGCCGGGGAAGTCAAAGAATCCACCATAGGGCCCCTTGAGCATATTCATACCGAAAAGACTCTGCACGTCGACTTCGGCCGCAATGAGGTCATTGACACATTTGTCCGCATTGGCTTCCATTTCACGTTGCCATCTTTCCCAACACGGAAACTGCACTCTTTCCATATGCGCCACAACGGCTTCCGGCGAGTCGATTCTGATCCCGTCGAGGACAACATCTTCTGCGCCTGTGGTCACGCCACGCTGCACATCACTCTCGTATCCCTGATCCCTGATACTCAAAGGATTTTCGGGAATCCACTGATCAATGAAGGAGACACCCGACTTGATTGAGAATTCGCGGTAAACCCTGACCGGCTCTTTCCGGTAACTGCCGGGCGGATTGCCGGATAGTGTCTCCAGATGTGACCACTGCATATCGTTCAGCATCCAGCAAGGCAGACCGCAAACAGGGCGCATGGCAATGGTATCAAGGGCAAGGCTGGCATTTGTCTGCCAGCGTTCCGCAAAGGCATTGAATCCAATTTCAGGCACTTCACCCTCCCGCTTCCAATCAATCTTCTCTTTCTACACCTGGCTGCGTGGTTGTACAAGCGTTTCACAGCTTCCCTGAACGTCGCCTATAAACATTCCACCAATTTACAGCACTCCCTCAGAAACTCTGAACAAATTACCGACTGGGGTGGCACGGCGCCCTCCCTTATCAAAATCCCTCTATTATGCTGAGTACTGCAACGTCGGATCCCACACCGAACGCTCTCCTGCAATTCATTCACAGCTTCTACAGGGGGATTCCTGCCGCATTGAGCTGCAGGTGCCTGAATTTCGCCTCCACCTCCACAAGGGCGCTGAGACTCCTATGTAACTCCCGTTACAGCTTGCGCTTGGTTATGCTGTACGAACGCATGCTGAGCGTGTATATCAAAGTAATTGAATGACGTACACACCGCAGTGTAACGTAGCATTTAACATAGCACTTTGAACACTTGGGAGGTTCGCATGTCCAAGCCTGCTGATGAACAGGTATTCCCTGGCGCCACTGAAAGTACGCCGTCGCGAGCTCAGTACTTTTCGTGGGTAAACAACTCGAACGAGGGCGCCACTGATGCGCAGACGCGCGCCAACCTTGAGTTCTTCCGCTGGCTCCATGACGAGTACGGCATGGTTCTCGACATCTACGCATTTGACGCCGGTGCTGTTGATGGAGCCGGATTCTACGGCTCCACCGACTCGGAACGATTCCATCGCCAGTTCCCGCAGGGATTCGGACCGCTGGCGGAACTGGCCGGACAATGCGGCACGCGGCTGGGAGTATGGGGCGGACCGGATGGTTTCGGCAGTACACCCGAGGACGCCGAAAAGCGCGTCCAGACAATGGTGGATCTTTGCCGCAAACACCACTTTGTGCTCTTCAAGTTTGATGCGGTTTGCGGTGATTTACGCTCTGACAAGCAAGATGCATTCGTGCGGCAGATGACCGAATGCCGCCACTACTGCCCTGATCTGATCCTTCTCAATCATCGGCTTGAACTGGGCAAAGGGCTGCCGCACGCAACCACATTCCTGTGGGAGGGTGAAGAGACTTACATCGACGTTCACATGTTCAATACAACGCCGGCCACTCACAACCGCGCTGCCGCGCTGGCCCGCGGGTTGGTCCCTGACCTCAAGCGGCTCTGTGAAGATCACGGCGTCTGTCTCTCGTCATGCCTTGATTACTGGGAAGATGACCTTGTGTTGCAGGCATTCAACCGCGGCCTGATCCTCGCACCAGAGATCTACGGCAATCCGTGGCTGCTGCGTGATGACGAGTTCCCGAAACTTGCCCGCATCTACAATCTACACCGCCGCTATCGCGACATCCTGATCAACGGTATCAGGTTGCCGGAAGAACAATACGGACCTCTGGCAGTATCACGCGGCGATACAGACACACGTCTGCTGACATTGCGTAACTTGACGTGGAATCCCGTTCGCCACCGCATTACGCTGGACGAGTCAATCGGCCTTCAGCCGGGCAGCAGTGCTGTCGAAGTACGCCAGTTCCATCCGTCCGAACGGCTGCTGGGTTCTCATCCGTACGGAAGTTCCATCGAGATTGAGGTTTTCTCCTTCCGCACCTGCCTGCTCCTCGTCACACGCAAGCCATGCGAAGAGGCAGGCGTTGAAGGCTGCGACTACGAAGTCGTTCGGGACATGCCAGGGAAACCGCTCGTTATCAATCTCCTCGGCGAACCGGGTACACACAAGTCTATCCGACTCAAAGCGCCTGGCCGGAAGCTGCAGGGAATCGAAGCGGAATCTTTTGACGTAACATTTCCAGGCCAACGCATGAAACAGCCGTGGCATAGCTCTCTGGGCACAC
>JBAXMA010000080.1:0-10164 GCA_037134535.1 bacterium | reverse complement strand
CCGTCATGCCGGATCCCGGCGCGCGGATGCGCGACCGGGTTCACAGGGCGCTTACTGTGTATTCACGACGACTCGTTCTCAGTTTGTTGCAGAATGGCCCTAGTCGAACAGCCTCACCGACCATGATTCGACTCTCCCATCCCGAACAACCACGACCACTGTATGAAGCCGTCTGAGGTAGGAATACCACGGCCCTGGAGCGTAGATCCAACATTCGCATCCATTCTTCTGTTCAACCAACTGCGGACATCCATACACAGGGAGCAAGATAGATGCATCCTTTCCTCGCAGACCCCGTGTCGTCATGGACTGTATCATGTCAGCGGCTTCACGAGCCCGATCTGCGTCCCGCTCGGGGAACAAAGACATGTTGACACGCATATTAAAGATGATCGAACCAATGCCAAGAAGCAGAGGAATAAAAGACGCAAACAGAAGCCACGGACGTGACTTGCGGCGATAGAGAAACAACACTACAGCCAGCATTATGAGGCATCCAACAGATACTTTCGGACTACCGTACGCAATCAAATAGTTAATAGGAATTTCGCTCATCATTTACAGCTCCCACAAACCACTCCACCTCCCGGTCCGCAGATCGGAGGCGCACCCAAGTCTCTCTCTCAAAAGCGTCTTGGATTGGAGGTCTACCGTGGTGGGCGACCAACTTCTCGGATCCTCGCCCGATCTGCTTCACCAACACCCTTCCGCTCGAAAAGGCTCGCCGCCTTCGCTTCCGTCAAGAGTAGCGGCATGCGAGTCATCGAAACGTAGGGCTTATCGGACCTTGTCCGCTCGAAACCCCGTAGAATCCTCTTCCAGGCTGGTACGTTCCAACAAATTCGGGCCCTTTAAGTGCCAATCCTAGCGGGTCGGTGAAACTGACGGGGGCATTGTCGCAGACAGAACCGCGGCAAGAACACGGCCGGAAGCATGATTGTCAAAGAACATATCTAGCGAAACACCACCACCGAAAAGGCAGCAACTGCTATACGGTCACGCCCTGAGTTCACGATGCTGCTTCTGACTGAAATAAACCACCACGATCCCACTGCCGATCTCCGTTCTCAAAGATGCCCAGAGCCTCATGCCCTCATTCTCAAAGCCCTGCTCCTCCTGCGTTGTCCGAAAGCCGGACGAGGCCGGATCACCAGGCAGGAGCGTTGCATCATAGCGAGCGGCCCAATCGCGCAGTTCGTGTTTCAGACGATCAGTAAGTGGCAACTCTTCCGGAGCAATGTTGCGAACACCATCCGGCAAGATCTCCCAAAGGGGGTAACATTCGTAGTCAGCCATCAGCCGAATTTCCATGGTGTTTCTCACAATGTCGAAGGATTAGCGCCAACTACATATCCGTTGTTTGAAACAGTAATGGCTATGCGCTGAACTATGCCATTGAATAGGACTTCGTAGACTGGCCTACCATTCTGCGTGCCAACGACTCGCCCAGCGCGCAAAGCACTCATGATCGCGTCAGGAATCTGCGCTTCAACTATGCCCCGACGCGCGAAGTCGGCGCTATGTCTCTCAATGATGTGCAAAAGACCCGCACTGGATGACCCGCGTTCCAAGAAAACAATCTTCTCGCCGATCTTCTCAATCTCCACGATGTTGGCTGGGGAGACTTTTATCTCCTTTGCCACCAACTCCTCGACGAGACGTCTCTCGGCGAGAAGCCTCTCCTCCAATGCCGCGGCAACCACCTGCAAGTCCTTGCCACCGCGCCTCGTCTCTGACGCAGCGCCACCTACGAGCACCCAGCGTAGAAGTGCTCCAACCGTCCCCCGCATCGCCATTATCCGCGACAACGCCCACGCGTCAGCCTGCGGACCTCCGAGAGAGACAACGGCCACCGCAGCAGCAGCGGCTCCCGACACAAGCATGCCTCTTGCCACTAGGGCGTCGCGTGCCCGGAGCATCTCCTCGGACGGGGGGATGCCGTGATACATCTGGTCTGCCGGCACGTTGTAGTTCTTGTAGAGGCCGCGAATGTTCTGCCCAGAAACCGTTCCAACGCCAGTCTCCGGGTCGATAACGAGGGTCTCAGGCATCGTGGGCGAGTCCAACCCCAGTGGGTCCGACTTATTGACAGGGTCATTTGAGCAGAACCTTGCAGAAGATGGATGGGCTATCAAAAGCAACATCAGAGACAGGATTGCTATACGTATTGGTTTCTTCATTTATCACCCTCCAAAAGTCGACTCTCGTCATAACTTAGTGCGATTACGGACACAATTCCATCCACGAATCCATCACTCCACCTCCCGGTCCGCAGTTCGGAGGCGCCCCCAGACTCTCTCTCAAAAGAGTCTTGGATTGTAGGTCTACCGTGGTGGGCGACCAACTTCTCGGATCCGCGCCCGATCTGCTTCACTAACACCCTTCCGCTCGAAAAGGCTCGCCGCCTCCGCTTCCGTCAAGAGTAGCGGCATGCAAGGGATCGAAACGTAGGCTTATCTTTCTCCAGGACCCTGATACTTTGCGTGTGCCTCATCTGCCGTTGCTGCTTCAGATTGTACAAAGAGTGTATTTTCTGCGGTTACGTCGCTTGGAAGCACAAAAGTGTAGCAGTGCAAATCCTTGGACACCACACCGTTCTTCTTCCAAGCAATGTAAAACTGATGGTCTTCAATGAACGCGTTGATCTCATGTCGGCTCCATGCTTCCACCTTACCGTTGGCCGCCAGCCGTTCGCCCTCCAGACCAGATTCTAGCCCACTCGCAACCTTCGCTACCGCCGATGGAAGAACGGGATAACGAGCCTTTAGAAACTGACAACCTGACATAGTCATTGATAGACCAAGTACAACAAGAACTATGGTTCCTGAAGCAAGCCTCTTAAATGTTTGCATGGTTACCCTATGGTTGAGAAGCGTTTTGTGGCTCGACGGCCTCTGGCAGCCACCACAACCAAGCCTTGTCGTCGTACGAATAGGCACCCTCTTTCTTTGAGCGGGGTGCTGTGCCTTCAGGGAAGTAGCAGGTGTACCCTAGTTTCACAGTCCTTGTCTTCCATCCGGTTGAGTTCGCCAAGAGCTGCCCCACGTCGCATCTTTCGACATGCAGGCAAAGATGTTTATGATATGGTCCCCGTCCGCAGCCGGACGGTCTATCGTGAGGTCTCCTATGTATACTCGATACGCGGCGAGTTGCGATTGAGCGCTTGGTCGCTGAGACGCCAAGTCGGCTCCATAGTTCGTCAGGTTTATGTCTTTCTGGCCATGGGAGTAGATTGATATTCGAGAGAGCTCTCGGATATTCGTCAAAGCATCCCGAATACTCTGCGCTGCGTTTAACTTCGGGAGGATAAAGCCTCTGCTCACAAGTGCGGCAAAATATTCTTCTAGCCGTCGTGATTGTGTCCAGTTTACTTCGGCCATACCGAACCAACCATCAAGTGCAGAAGGCTCCGCAGCTAGAGAGAAAGTAAAGCGAGGAGGGGCAGTGCCGTAGCCCAGCCGAAACTGCTTCAGAACTCCGGTCGCGTAAACGAAAATGCCATAGGCATATTCTTCACTGTCAGAATCAAGGCAGGGTGCCTGCAAATCATGTATTGGCCATTCTATTCTGAACTGCATAGAGCCCTGTGCGTCGTGTCCGTGTACTAGTCGCTTGAAACTTCCATGGCCAATATCGTGCTCTGCAAAGCGACAAATGCCCGGGCCTTTGGTTTCTGCTTGAGCCACTAGTTGTTCATACAAGATTCTTGCGGCTTGGCAGACAGTACTCTTGCCTGCGCTGTTCGGCCCATACAAGAGTGTGATGGGGGCACAACGAAGAAGTGCAGGGGGCTTGCCGAAACACTTGAAGTTTTCTATCTCAATGCTCTTAATCACTTTCTTCCTCCTTCAACACATCGCGCTTCAGCACCGGCTTGGAGCCAGATCATCTTGCGATGCTGCAGTCTGCTCCTGGAACGGGTGATAGTACACAAGTCTCAACTGCAAGACAACACCCACCCCTGTTTTCCTCAGAACCGCAACCATGAGCGTTCTTCCGCAATACCTCTCACACGCATCATGCTTGTCGTATGCAATAACCTACCCACGCCTTGTCTCACTGGCATAAGACCATATTACTACTAACTTAGGTATTGCCATTACCTCAGCATACATTACTATAGAGTTATGTTTGAGAACCTATTCAGTCGCAACGGTCTATCGCTGGAAAGGCTCCGCGCTATCGCCGAAGTTGCGGCGAAGGGAGGTATTGCGGCCGCCGTTGGTGACGATCCCTCACGCCAGAGTCTCTACAGTCGACAGATTGGCGAACTTTCCGAGTTCTTCGGGGCAGAGCTTACTCGTCGTGACGGAAAGGGCATCGCACTGACTACGGATGGCAGGCGGCTGTCAGAAGCGGCAATGCAAATATTTGCCGTTCTTGACTCCTATGCCCGGGATACCAAGAAGGAATCGATCATATTGTCTCTTGGCGCGGGGTCAAGCATAGCACAATGGCTTGTGATACCGGCACTGGCAGACATCCAACGTACCTGCCCTGACATCCAGATGGCTCTGCATAACAGGCGCACGCAGGAGATCGTCAAGGAACTCCGCACATACACTCTGGATAGCGCCATCATTGAAACCGGTTCCGTTGATCCATCAATGAAATATCAGACATTGGGAACACTCGAGTACGCTTTGTTCATGCCGGCAGCCAAAGTGAAGGATTCTTCGGATCAAAGGAAACTCAAGCACCTTCTTGAATCTATACCCCTTGCAAGCCAGGAACACGATAGTGCGTATTCAAGAAGACTGTTACAATCGGCACAAGCCGCTAGAGCCAGAATTCACGTAACGTTGGAGTGTGAGTCATATCCGGAAATGGCCGCGGCAGTGCTTGCCGGAACGCACGGGGCAATATTGCCTACTATCGCCAGGTCCATCCTTGGAGATGGTGTTGAGATCCTGAGAGCACCACAATTCGCGAACCATAGCCAAAGCTTGTGCCTAGCTTGGAATCCACACCTGGCGCGAGTAAAACCTTCCTCTCTAACGCACATGAAAGCCATTGCTGACATTCTCACAGCTCGCCTCGCGTCCGCTGCGTGACATCAATGACGAACTCATTGCGTCGGCCATCGCCGACTCCCAGAATTGTGCTCCCGAATGTGGGACTTAATGTAGGACTTATTGTGGGACTTATTTCACTTTGACAGGCCCTGACGAGACTTGCCAAGGATTGACAACTGAGCATGAGAATTGCCGACATTGGGTTGTTTTAGGGTCAACGGAAAGGCCTGTAAACACAAGCTGAAAGCGTGATTTGCCCTGTAAACACGGGGGTTCCAACGAGGCTAGAAATGGTGGCTGCCCGACTAGGACTTGAACCTAGACAAACAGATCCAGAGTCTGTTGTGCTACCATTACACTATCGGGCAGTGAGAAGGGCAGAGGTATATCAAAGTCCTTGCTAATACGCAACAATCTTGCACTCTCACCTTTAAACTTTCTTCAAGTGCCAAAATGACTGTACCCCTGAGAATCGGATTTGTACCCCCGAGAGCACTCAAATTCTTAACACCCCACAGTACTTTCAGTTTCATTTCGGCGCTTGCCGTTCGTGCGATTCCTATTGTCGCAGATGCGCCCGGCACCGTTAAAAACGGTTCAAAAACAGGTGCTTGACCAAAAAGGCGCGGCCGAATACTATGCGCTCACATTTCTACAGCAAATACCGCGCTCTGTCTGTGAGCTGACGGATAGAGCAGGTGTCTCAGTCTTGTACGTTGGTAGTTTTGTCGCAGGCAAACGTGTCTGCTCCGCGATGGCTCAATGGTAGAGCGGGTGACTGTTAATCACTAGGTTGCAGGTTCGAGTCCTGCTCGCGGAGCAGGCCATGTTTGCAGTGCGTACCATGACTTTTCACGCCTATGTGCTTCTCAATATCCGGGATGAGATTTATATAGGACACACATCAGACCTTCCGCGTCGGTTGATTGAGCACAATGATCCTTTGGGATGATGTCCGGGACAGGAGGATGCGTCTTGGAGTCCAATACCGGCATTGTCAATCAAGGCTCAAGTCCTGATGCCAAGATCGCCTTGTTCCGCTCGCTCTTTCACGGCCGAGAGGATGTCTATCCTCGTCGTTTCGAAAGCCTGAAGACCGGCAAGTCTGGTTACAGTCCTGCTTGTGCCAATGAATGGATCAGGGGCCTCTGCGATAAGCGGAAGATCAAGTGTTACGAATGCCCAAATCGCAGGTCTCTGGCAGTAACCGACACCGTCGTAATGCATCACCTTTCCGGCCGGGACGAAACCGGCCGCGAGTTTGTCATGGGCGTCTACCCGATGCTGCCTGACGAAACATGCTTCTTTCTCGCTGCCGATTTTGACAAGAAGGACTGGTGTAAGGATGTGGACGCCGTTTCAGAGACTTGCCGCCACATTGGTCTTCCCGTCGCAATAGAACGATCCCGTTCCGGTAATGGTGCCCACCTCTGGCTCTTTTTCGAGAAGGCTGTTCCCGCCGTCCAGGCGAGAACTCTCGGATCTCATATCCTGACCGAGACCATGCAGCGTCGCCCCGAAATCGGCTTAGACTCTTATGACCGCTTCTTTCCAAATCAAGACACATTACCACGGGGAGGTTTCGGCAATCTGATTGCTCTTCCGCTACAGAAGAAGCCCCGGGAGATGGGCAACAGTGTCTTTCTGGACGAGCAACTGAATCCCTATCAAGATCAGTGGGCATTTCTCCAACATATTCGAAAGGTTGCTTTACCTGAGATCGAGGGAATTGTCGGCAGGGGCGAAAAGCGGTATCGGTTTGTGGGTGTACGCTTTGTGCTTGGCAGTGAAGACGACGATGCTCCCTGGACCACACCACCTTCTCGAAGAACAAAGGAGCCGCCAATCATTGGCACCTTGCCCAAGAGTCTCGATGTAACGCTGGGGAACCAGATCTACATTGCCAAAGAGCCGTTACCACCAGGACTGCGCAATCGGCTTATCCGACTGGCTGCATTCCAAAATCCCGAGTTCTACAAAGCACAGGCGATGCGACTGCCAACATTTGACAAACCACGTGTTATCGCTTGTGCGGAGGACTACCCCCAGCATATCGGTTTGCCGCGAGGTTGCCTTGATGAGGTCCTGGCCCTTCTGTCTGAACTAAAGGTAAAGCCCACCGTCAAGGACGAGCGCTGTCAGGGTGTCCCCTTGAAGGTCTCATTTCACGGCAAGTTGCGACCAGAGCAGCAGAGCGCAGTCGACGCGATGTTGGCTTACGACACTGGTGTTCTGTCGGCTACCACAGCCTTCGGTAAGACCGTGGTAGCGGCCTGGCTGATAGCGCAAAGAAGCGTCAACACCCTGATCATAGTGCATCGACAGCAGTTGATGGAACAGTGGGTCGAGCGCTTATCTGCCTTTCTGGATCTGCCGATCAAGACTATCGGACGAATCGGCGGCGGCAGAAAGAAGATCACCGGGTCCCTGGATATTGCGCTAATCCAAAGCCTCGTAAGGAAAGGTGTGGTGGACGACCTGGTTGGGCATTATGGCCATCTGGTCGTTGACGAATGCCACCATTTGTCTGCCCACAGCTTCGAGCAGGTTGCCCGGCGAGCGAAAGCCAAATATATTACTGGCCTCTCAGCCACGGTGACACGCAAAGACGGGCACCACCCCATCATCTTCATGCAATGCGGCCCAATACGATATCGAGTAGATGCCAAACAGCAGGCGGCTGCGCGGCCCTTTACTCACAATGTTCTCGTCCGGCCAACTGCATTTCGCACACAAGAAGTTGCACACACTGACAAACGCATCGCATTTCATGAACTATATGATGCGCTCACCGCCGATCACCGGCGCAACAAGCTGATCTGTGAGGATGTGCTCGCCGCGGTCCGGGAAGGCCGTTCGCCCATAGTATTGACCGAGCGAACCGACCACCTCAAAACATTGGCCGAATATCTTACCGCCAGTATCCGCCACCTCATTGTTCTGCAAGGAGGAATGGGCAAAAGGGCACTCACCGAAGTTCTCACCCGACTGGCGGCGATCCCTGATGGTGAAGAGCGGCTCCTGTTGGCCACTGGTAGTTACATTGGTGAAGGATTCGATGATGCCAGGCTGGATACTTTGTTTCTGACTCTACCAGTGTCATGGCGGGGAACCATTGCACAGTATGCCGGCCGACTCCATCGGCTTCATGATCGTAAACGAGAGGTGCGAATCTATGACTATGCCGACCTGAATGTGCCGATGCTGGCAACGATGTTCGACCGGCGTTGCCGGGGATATGAAGCCGTCGGTTATCGAATTCTACTGCCGGCCAGCGCAGTACCAGGGTGGCCGCCTGAGGTTCCTCTGCCTATTGAACCGGAATGGAAACAGGAATACTCAGCCAGTGTACAAAGACTGATCCGCGATGGTGTTGATGTGCCATTGGGCAATCTGTTTGTCCATGCAACCCGGCTGATACAACCCGATGCAGAGGGTGTTGCCCGCGCACGGAGCGCAACGGAGGCCTTTCTTTACAAGCGGCTGGAAACATTGCCGCAAACAGTCGGGAAATTCCACCTCAATGCCGATCTTCCAATTGCTTTCGATGGGCAGGGCGACATGGAGGTCGACTTATGCTGTGCAGAGGCGCGGCTGGCTGTCGAGCTTGACGGACCACAGCACCTTGCAGACGTCACAGCCTACCGCCGTGACAGGCGTAAGGACCATCTGCTGCAGGAGAACGGCTTCTTTGTGCTGCGTTTTCTGGCTGAAGATGTCGGCAAGCATCTGGATGATGTTCTCGACACCATACTTCGAGTTCTTACACATAGGGCAAGGACTACTGAAACTTCCTGATTGGCTATCGGGTCACCCTTCCCTATCCTCTGCTCCATGAAACGGGTGATACTGCATGTGGATATGGATGCGTTCTACGCCTCGGTGGAACAACATGACCATCCGGAGCTGCGCGGCAAGCCGGTGATCGTGGGTTCGCCGCCGAACATGCGAGGGGTTGTCTCTGCGGCCTCGTACGAGGCCCGCACCTACGGGGTGCATTCTGCCATGCCCTCCAGGGAAGCGGGCCGCCTGTGCCCACAGGGAGTGTTCGTGGAGCCGAATATGGAGCGTTACGAGGAAGTGTCACGGCAGGTATTCGCCATATTCGAACGTTTCACACCTTTCATTGAACCACTGTCTCTGGATGAGGCCTTCCTTGACGTGAGCACTGTGATACGCATTTTCGGTGACGGCCCAGAAATTGCGCGGAAGATCAGGGCAGCGATCAAGGCTGAAACCGGCCTTACGGCCTCTGCCGGCGTGGCGCCGAACATGTTTCTGGCCAAGATCGCCAGCGACATGAACAAACCCGATGGCCTCACCATAGTGCCCACCGAGCCGGCGGCCATAAAGGCGTTCCTTGGACCACTCCCCGTCGGCCGGTTGTGGGGCGTGGGAAAGGTCATGCGCGCCCGCCTGGAAAAGGCAGGTATCAGGACAATTGCCGAGCTGCGGTCTATGTCCGGTGCGTCTCTCGCACGCGTGATCGGGAAAGGATCGGCCGACTTTTTCAAGGCTCTTGCTGAGGGATTAGACGATCGTGAGCTGGAAACCTCCAGGCAGGAGCAGAGCGTGTCGCGTGAATACACTTTCGATACCGACGAGAAAAACCGCACTGCAGTCGAGAGGATACTGGTCGGGCTGGTTGAAGATGTAGGCGGGCAGTTGCGGGCCCTTGGCCGATACGCTACCGGCGTCCAGATCAAGCTTCGCTGGCAGGGCTTTGATACCATTACCCGCCAGAAAAAGCTGGCGGCACCGGTCGAAGACGATTTCAGCCTGCTGACTGCTGCACGCGAGTTGTTCGATAAAGAAAAACTAATCAAGCCGGTGCGACTGGTCGGTTTCGGAATATACGGATTAACTGACCATGCCGGGCAACAATTGTCGCTGTTCGAGGACGTCCGCACATCGGAAAAGAAGAAGGCGCGCGTAAGCCACACCGTTGACGCGATCCGCCGCAAGTTCGGTAGCGGCAGCATAAAGCGTGCGAGTAGTTAGTGAGAGTTACAGAGTTACAGAGTTACAGAGTTACAGAGTTACAGAGTTACAGGGTTACAGGGTTACAGGGTTACAGGGTTGCTCGATTGTGTTAGGGCGCATCTGCGATTTGGTGCAGTTAGGCCGCTAGGAGCGAGGCGACCTCTCC
>JBAXMA010000079.1:0-10168 GCA_037134535.1 bacterium | reverse complement strand
ATCGAGAGGAGCGATCGAATCATGCATAGCAAAACGGTAGTCATGGTATGCACTGCGAACCAGTGCCGGAGCCCGATGGCGGAATATCTTCTCAAACGGCGACTTGGGCCGGACTCGAAATGGAAGGTACAGTCGGCTGGAACGGCGGCCATGACCGGTCTTCGCGCAAGTAGGTATTCGATAGATGCCATGGCGGCTATAGGCGTGGATATCAGTGACCATAAAAGCAGGGCGCTGACTCAGGAGTTGGTTGACTCTGCGAGGATTATCATTACCATGACACGTTCACAGCGCGACGAGATAGTGCATTGCTATCCGCGCTCACTGGACAGGGTATTTACTCTGAAATCGGTCTCGGGCGGTTCTCCTGATGGCGACGTACAGGATCCGATTGGAATGTCAGACAGCTATTATTGCCGGACTCGCGACGAGATTGACGAGATGATGCCGGATGTGGTTCTCTTTCTGCATGAGCAGGAATAAGTTTTGAAACGGAGCGTGAAATGAGGATAGGTATAGCTAACGATCATCGCGGGTACGGGCTCAAGATTGCACTCAAAGAAGCGCTTGTCAGACGGAAAATTCAGGTTGAGGATTTCGGCTCTAATGACTGCGAGCCTGCTGACTATCCTGATTATGCCGGGTTGCTCGGGGCAAAGGTTGCCGGTGGTGATCTCGACCAGGGCATCCTGATATGCGGGAGCGGGATTGGCATGAGTATGGCTGCCAACAAAGTTCCGCTGGTTAGAGCAGCTCTATGTACCAAGCCGGAGCTGGCGGTGAGTGCGCGCGCGCACAATGATGCCAATGTTCTTGTGCTGGCGGCAGACTATACCTCAAAGAGTGAGGCCGAGACGATCCTGACTGCCTGGCTTGGGGCGCGCTTTGAGGGGGTGGAGCGTCACCAGCGACGCGTTGACAAAATCAAGTCACTTGAATTGTGCGTAAATGATGCAAGGGCAATGCGGGCAACCGATCCGGAGATTTTTTCGGCAATTAGTGGTGAGGAAGCCCGGCAGCGGAATCAGATTGTGCTTATTGCGTCAGAAAACCTGGTGAGCCGTGCTGTTCGCGAGGCACAGGGCTCCGTTATGACAAACAAGTATGCGGAAGGCTATCCCGGCAAGAGATGGTACAATGGCTGCGAAAACGTCGACAAGGCCGAACAGCTTGCCATAGACAGGGTAAAAGCGCTTTTCGGGGCCGAACATGCCAATGTGCAGCCTCACTGCGGCAGTTCAGCAAACATGGCCGTATACCTCGCGCACATGCAGCCCGGGGACACAATTCTTGCCATGAAACTGAGTCATGGTGGGCACCTGACGCACGGGCATGCGGTGAATTTCTCCGGGCGGCTCTTTAACTTTATTTCATACGGCGTCTCGCATGCAACTGAACAGATAGACTATGACGAAGTTGAAAGCCTTGCAGTCCTGCATAAACCGAAGTTGATCGTTGCCGGCGCAAGTGCGTATTCACGGATAATCGATTTCAAGCGGCTACGCGACATCGCCGACAAGGTTGGTGCCTGCCTGATGGCGGACATGGCGCACATAGCTGGACTGGTAGCAGCCGGTTGTCATCCCAACCCGGTACCTTTCTGCGAATTTGTGACTGCGACCACTCACAAGACTCTGTGCGGCCCAAGGGGGGGATTGATTCTTTGCCGCAGGCAGTTCGCTGAGGAGATAGATAAACAGGTGTTTCCCGGTCTTCAGGGTGGTCCGCTCATGCACGTCATTGCGGCCAAGGCGGTATGTTTCGGCGAGGCGCACCGGCCCGCTTTCCGCGCCTACCAGGAACAGGTCGTAAGGAATTCCAGGACACTAGCCGCAACGCTCGCAGCGGGCGGCTTGCGTATAGTGTCAGGCGGGACCGACAATCACCTTGCGCTAGTGGATCTGACAGCGATCAAAGTCACCGGCAAAGACGCTGCGGACGTTCTGGAGAAAGTTGGCATTGCCTTGAATAAGAATGTAATTCCTTTCGATCAGAGCAGCCCGTTTGTCACATCAGGAATACGGGTTGGAACGCCGACAGTCACGGCGCGGGGCATGACAGAAAAGGAAATGAAGCTGATAGGGGACTATATCATTCGCGTTCTCAAGAACAGTGCCGACAAGAATGTCATCTCTCAGGTTCGTGACGAAGTCAGAGCGCTGACAATGAAGTTTCCGGTACTATACTAGAGTCCGCTATTTCAGTCCGAACTCCTGTTCTTCAGACCTGGATAGTGCAATTTCTTTGAATTGACGCCGGACGTTCACTGGCGTAAAGTTATCAGACAATTAGGTTTGTTATAATAGTCACAGCCGGTCGAGGTAAGATGGAACTCTATCTTAAGGAGATGCGATCATGATTGATGCAAAGAAGACATCCGCTCTGCCAATGCTCATGCTGGTTGTGCTGATTATCGCCGGGATCGGTGTGGCTGGTTTCTATGGTTATTCGTTCTACACCCGGAAGAAGTTGGCGAAGGAGATGAAGATTGCCGAGGAGCAGAAGAAGGCCGAGATCGAAAAAGTCGTAACAGGCCTGCTGGCGGAGGCAACTGCACTTTCAGACGAAAAGAAGCAGGAGGAAGCCCTTGAAAAAGTTGACAAAGCTTTGAAGAAGAATCCGCAGCACGATGAGGCTATGAAGCTTCGAAACAAGGTGAACACTGCCATTGATCTTGAGCAGATGATCCCAGTCAAAAGACTGGCTGAGGTCAAGTGGGCTTCGGCAAGAAATCTTTCCCCGGGACAGGGTTTTGAGGCGACTATTAAGAAGGTGGCGGAGATATTTGCCGATTCTGAGAGGCTTTATGGCATAAAGGATTACAAGAACGCTAAGACGAACTATCAGGCAGTGGCCTCGGAATGCGAGAGATTGCTGACAGTTGATGCTGAGCGGTTGCTGGCTCGTGGACTACGTGAAGAGTCCGACAAGGCTCAGGACGCCGCCAAGCAGGCCAGAGCAGAGGATGAGGCGAAACAAATGTGGGCGGATGCCCGCGAGAAAGATAAGGAAGCCACATCCTTGTTTGAAAGAGGCGAATTCGGCAAAGCATCGGAATTATGGAAAGGTACGGTGCGGACTTTTGCGGATGCTTCAGTATTCGCCAGCGGGACGCTGGCGGTTCGAGTTGTGGAAAATAGCTACAATGCCGTACTGGCGACTGCCCATGCTGGGCTTCTCGACACATTTGGCGGTCTGAAGTGGACTCAGACAAAGGCTGTTGCCGAAACTGGCAGGCTGTTGGCCGGCAATCAGAAATGGGAAGATGCCGTGGCCGCGTGGAGTGGCGCAGTGACTTCCCTGCGGGATGCGGTTAAGACGGCGGAAGTGGAAGAAGCGCGCGACAAGATGCAGAAGAAGTACAAGGCAGCTATGGTAGCTGCAAACGATCTCCTTGCTGAATGCCAGAAGGCGCGGAAGACTGATAAGAAGAAGATTCCACCACTGCAAGGAGCCATAGACAGACTCGGGCAGATCAGGGTTGAGACTGACTACGGCCTGCTTACCAGCGATGCGCACAAAGAGCTGGATAGTATTCTTGTGGCACTGCATCGTGAGAAGTTCCACTTCCGCTACCCCGATCTTTTGCAGGTTGATAGCCCGGCTGAGGCTTCAGTTGCTGGCCTCACTCCAGGCAGTAGTGACGCGCTTGCGGGGCAGCAGAAAGCTGCTGTGGATAATGACGTTGTTGTGGAGGTGAAGACGCGAAAGAGTGGCATCGCATTGCGACTTGTTCCTTCCGGTTCATTTGTTATGGGGCGCGGCCCGAAGGATGAAGGGGACAGGGACGAATTGCCTCGCCACACAGTTGTCTTGAAGAGACCTTTCTACATGGCTACTTGCGAGGTGACGCAGAGTCAGTGGGAGAAAATCAGTGGGACCGCAAACCCTTCATCGTTCGGTGGCGAGGGTAGGGGACAACTGCCGGTGGAGTCAGTCAGCTTTGACAAGGCTTCAGCATTCTGCGAATGGTTGTGCGCGCTGGAGGGTGTTCCGGTCGGCACGTATCGTCTGCCTACTGAGGCAGAATGGGAATATGCCTGTCGTGCGGGGACCGATACACCTTTTGTTGCTGGCGAGAATGCAGTCGACTTGATGCGGGTAGGCTGGATGAAGGATAACAGCGGGAAGAAGACTCAACCTGTCGGACAGAAAGCTCCTAATGCGTTTGGATTGTATGACATGCACGGAAACGTGTGGGAGTGGTGCTCAGATGGAGCGCGCTTGTTCACAACAGAGACGGTGACAGATCCTGTCGGTTCTGCCGACGGTTTCACGATGGTTACTCGAGGCGGGGCATGGAATGATGAGGCAGAGTACTGTCGCTCGGCGAATCGTGGATGGGCCCGAAAACGCAATCTCCGGTCATACGATCTCGGCCTGAGAGTCATAAGGGTGATGCCGCCGGAGATAGTGGATAAGTAGTCCTACGGCTGTACCATTATCTGAAAGATGTTGGTGTTGGACATCTCCGGAGTGGTGCTGTCACTGTTCACGCCCCAGGCCCAGAGAGGAACCTTCACTCCGGTGTGTCCTTTTTTCTTATTAGTCCATTCGACAGTGGGATTTTTGCCCGAACCATTGTTCTTCACAACCTTGAGACCACCGGTTTCGTGATCAGCTGTGATGATGATCAGTGTGTCAGACCGTTTCTTTGCCCATGTCATAACAACCGCTGCTGTGTCTTCAAACTGCAGCACATCTGGAATCATGCGCGTGAGATCATTTGCGTGGCAGGCGTGATCAATGTTGCCGCCTTCGACGAGAAGAAAGAATCCAGATGACCCTTTTTCGAGTATGTCGAGTGCGCGGCGGGTCATTTCTGAAAGGTGGGGAAAGGATCCAGCTCCGTCATACTCATACGGAAGCGATCCCTTTCCGAATATACCGGCAACGTTCGTAGTGATCCCTGCATTCAGATGAATCAGTCCGTCCCGATTGGTAACCACCAGGTATCCTGCCGCAAGGGCCGCTGTAATATTGAGTCCGCCACCACCGAACAAAACGTTAGGCCTTGTTTGACTCAGATAGTCTCCGGCTATGCCTGCCTGGCCGCCACGGCTGGACTCATGTGAACCAAACGCCGCCGGAGTAGCGCCCGTAATGCTGTCGCTTGTGACAAGAGCGGTGAGTTTACCTTTCTCTTTAAAGTACTCCAGGGCGGTGAAGAGCTCATTTGATCCGCCTGGAATTGCCAGACTGATCACGCCATTATTGACACGTATTCCTGTTGCCATTGCGGTGGCCGCTGCTGCGGAGTCGGTTATGTTCGAGTTGGCTGACGCTGTGTCAACGCTTGCCTTGCAACGCCATGACTGAAAGAAAAGAGGTTTGCCTTTGAAGCATTCTGCAGCTTTGACCTGCTCTGGACCCATCCCGTCACCGATCATAAGGATGACATTTGCTGCGGGTTTGACCCGTACCACGGCTGTTCCCGCACATCCTGTAATAGCGCTCAGGACCAGAAACAGTATCGTGAGTTCAGAGTGGCAATACCCTGCTTTTCGAAGTGATTTCATTATTCCTCAGCAACATACATCAGCTGCGGGTATGCCAGTGGCCGCATGCCTGTCGCTTTGCTGTTCTTTTGCGCGGATCTTCGAGCGGAGCACATGCACTTCCATTTGACTCTTGAAGTTCGGAGGCATCGGACCGCCGTCTGTCTCGAAAACGAGAAGTGGCAGGCCGCTCTTGCGTGCATATGGTTTGGTAACAGATTCGGCAACACCGGTAGGCATGCAGTTGAACGGCCCTATGAAGATGACACCGCAATAGAGCTCTTCCTGACCGTGTTCAAAGGCGACTTTGGCGCTGCCTGATGTGAGAATGGCTTCACCCATGAGTGTCGGATTGATGAAAGTGCTGCCGGCTCGAACGATTTCGTCAATGTTGTGGGTTTTAGTCACTACCAGACCGCTACGTGACAAAATGCGACGTGCCTTTGCTTCGACGCGCTGTTCATAGGCGAGCTTCATCCGGTATTTGAGAAAGTTTCTTCCGTCCTTGTTTTTTCCGAGAAGCCAGCTCGTGAGCTGTCCCAGCAGATAGCGGCCGCTCAGAAAGTTTGACGGGAATACCGAGTGGCCGGACATTCTATAGAGTTTGTGCCAGTCAGTGTAGTAGACCCACTCCGAACTGTCGGCGATCTTCATCATCATGCCTTCATCTGCATAGTAGTCTTCGATGCCGCGCCTGGACAGCTCATCAGATCTCACGTATATCTCGCCGGTGAGAAGTACTTTTGGAACCTTCATCGGATCTCCCTTTATGGGGATTTTCGCAAGGTTACTGCTTATGATCTTCAGGGCAGCCCAGGTCTCAGGACCACCTTTGCTAAGCCCTTCCAGTACGCGCTTCCATTCAGTTTCGAATAGCTGCATGGCTGCGGTTCTATCTACAGCCACCACGTTCAGGATAGCCCTGATATCACGCATGAGATCACTTATGATCAGAGAACGCCATGCTGTGAGCAGGAAATCCTGTCCAAGTCCGGCGTAGGAATCGGCAGCAGAAGGGGACAGGATCGCAACATCCTCCAGACCAAGGCTCTTTACGAGCTCCCTCATGTAGACATTGTACTGTCCGAATCTGCATGGACCACTCGCGGTCGGCATAAAGAACAGAGTGACCTCGTCCTTACGCTTCTTCTTGTGTTGTTCGGCAACAAAGCTCATGAGAGAGCCAACCGTGAAAACTGCAGGGGAGCACTCTTTTCCGCTGGTGAAGGCTTTGCCAATTGCCAGAACGCGGTCGTCCACAGGTGCCATCGCCATCGCGCGAACATTGATCGTTGTCGCAGCAGCAGCAGCAGCCTCAGAGGTAAACCGGCCCATGGAAGGAAATACCATAAGAACTCTTGGGTCGGTCATGGGCAGAACTTCGCCTGCTGATGTCCTGACAAAACCCTTCTTGTCGACGACGAAGAATTCTGCGGCGCGCCCGGTGATTGTCGCGGGTGCTGTATCTCCGAGTTTTGTATAACCGGAGACAATGTCCAGAAATGCCGCTGCCCTCGTGCCTATGCCGGCGTCAGCCGTGTGAGAATCGAGCTCAAGATAGAGCATAGGCTTGCGATCAAGCAGGAAGTTTGCGAAGTGCTGGATAAATGAGTCCGGCCCGCAACCGAAGTTGCTGATGTAAACAGCGAACAGGCGGGGATTCTTTTTGATGTAGGCCAATGACCTGAGGATTGTCTGGCCGAATTTCCAGTACATGCTGCCTCGTGCAGGCTCTTCCTCGAAGGGTAGAAACTCGTAAGGCATTATCGTAATGCCGCGGCTGGCGAACTTCATTGGCACACCCATATTCGCGACCTTGGCGAAAGCGTTGTAAGGGCGACCGACGACCACCATGCCAATTCGATTCTCCTTCTCGATCCGTTCCAGGGCTTTCTTGCCTTCGATCTTGACGGCCGCTTCGAATGCGGCTTGCATCTCGCAACCCTTTAGGAACGCCTTTTCAGCCTGTTCCCTTGAATGGCCGAGTCCCACCGCCATGTCAATAAATGCCTTCCCAGCGGCTTCCGTACCGGTGATCATGTCGAGCACCGGTCTATGTATCCGTATGCCGGTGTCTGCAAATGTGGCTTCAAGATAGTAGGGGGTGCCCTGTGCTATGGGACAGGACAGGCTGCCCATCGACCCTTCGTCACAAGGCATGTTTACGAGGTGCGGAATGAAGATGTCGCGTATACCCTTTTTGTGAAGATCGTAGAAGGTTCCGTGCGCAATCTCGTATGGATAGCATCGGCTGGACTGGCACATACGAACACCGCCATGGTCGACCGTTTCGGAGAGCTCGATCGCATAGCCGAGTTCGTTGAAGAAGCGGGAATAGAGAGGATAATAAGAGTAAACGCTGAATACTCCCAACATACCCATCACAGGCTTGCCGCTCTTGAGGGCAGCACCGCCGTCAGGTGTCACTCCGAAGTCATTAAACAGCATTCTGTTACGCTTTGCGACGAGATCGAACTCTTCAGAGTTGAAGACTTTCTTGTTCCGGGCGTTTTCCCATTTGCTGCACTGACCGCCGAACGGGTATTTGCTGCCGTTTATGGTGAGGTTCTGGATCTTGCAGAAATTGTCGCACGATTTACAGGTGAACTCACTTCGAGCTGTGACTGTTGAGCCCAATATGTCGTCAACCCGGTATGCATGTGGCGCGATCTCGCCGGTTCTCATCTTCTCGCGGAGCCATAGCACTATTCCAAAACACCCCATAAGTTCGGAGTCTGGCGGGACGATTATCTGTTTGCCCGTTTTGGCCGCGAAGGCGTATGCAATGGCCTTGTTTTTGGATGTACCGCCCTGGAAGAGGATGTGGTCACCGATTTTACGGTCGCCTACGACCTTTGCTGCGTAGTTTTCGACAATCGCGTAGACGAGACCGGCAAGGTTGTCTTCCTTGCCGATGCCTTCCTGCGAGGCCTTGCGGATATCGGTGTTGGCGAATGCGGCGCACTGATCTGAAAATCTGGGAGGACGCAGAGCCTTGATTGCAAGGTCGGCAATTTGCTCCATGGCCACTCCGAGATCGTCCTTTGCGGCTTCTTCTATGAACGATCCTGTCCCGGCCGAGCAGGATTCGTTCATATTGAAATCCACCGTTACGCCGGACCTGAGGAGGGTGAATTTGGAATCTTGTCCGCCTATTTCAAAAATTGTGTCTACATCAGGGCAGAAATGCGATGAACCATAGGCGTGAGCTACAATCTCGTTATGATAGGCAGGCGTTTCGCAGAGAACGGACAGGATTTCGCCGCTCGATCCAGTGGTGGCGATACCACTGATTTTGATTTCTTTATCTCCGATCACGGCCTTTACTTGCTCGCTGATGGCCGTCAGGCATTCCTTCATCGCCCGTTCAGGGTTTCCGTTCGTCTTCAGATAACGGCTCGCGCATATTTTGAGCGTTTCGGGATCGATAAGGGCGGCTTTGGTTGTTGTGGAGCCGCCGTCTATGCCTAGGAGGTATTCACGGCCGGCGACTATTTCGCCACGTGTTGACGGTAGAAATGTCACCATCTTTTCGAATTTCGCGAGCGGTTCAAGGAAAGCGAATGAACTCCGGATCGTCCCGAACAAATCGTTCCATTTGGCCGGCACTGGCAGGGACTGTTTGCGGGCGATTGACGCAGCGCCGAGCGCCTCGAAGTAGTGGGCTTGCGGGGGCACAATGATCTGGCAGTCGGGCAGGAACTGCTGGAGGTAGCGGACTATCACCGGGTTTGCCGAGGCTCCGCCTATTACAAGTATCCGGCCGCGTGCCAGTCCGTAGTTCCTGAGCAACCCAACTGCTTTTTCCGCCATATTGTGGCACAGCGAGTGAACGATGTCGGAGACCGATCCCTGGTTCTTGTTAAGTGTGTGCGTGCAATCGCTCTTGCAGTGGACACTGCAACGCTTGGCGAGGGGGACTACCTTGCCTGCTTCAGCGATGAGGGAGCCCTGTTCGATTGTCAGGTTCATCCGGCCGAGTTGCTGCTTGAAGAACTCTACGGTCCCGGCCGCGCATTTGTTGCCGGCCACATAGTCCAGCACACGCCCGTCGGGAGCGAGCGGATAGGCAACAAATGATTCGCCACCAAGTGACAGGATTGCATCTGCACGCAGGTCGAGCAGGCGGAGCGACTCCTCGATGGATTCACACTCAAAGATTTTCCGGCCGGCAAAAAGTGCTGCGCCATCTCCCCCGGTTACCGCTATGCCTGCAACAGTCCCGATGTCTATCTCGCTCAGCATCTGCATGACAATATCGCGAGGATTGCCAAGGTGCTCCTTCAGCATGATTCTGGGATCGCGAAGATCCGCAGGGCCAACAACAATTTTGACCCTGCTCGCCCCTACGCCTATGCCTACATAAACCTTTTCAGTCATGGTGACGCTCTCCAAATTGTCTTGCTGTAATCGGCCATGGCCTATATTTCATAAGATGAAACAACATGCCATGGGCATGGAAATAGGCAGGGGGTTTGCTCCGCCGACCGCCGGCCTCGATAAACTTCTCTGCCCGCTAACTGTCTTTCCAGGACCGCAGAATGTAGTCAACCAGGCCTTCAAGTGCAAGGAGATAGCTTGCTGCCCTGAACCCCATTACCTGGCCGATGCAGCCGGAAGTTGTGACACACTTCTTCCGGAAGTCCTCGCGCGAGTGGATATTGCTCAGG
>JBAXMA010000078.1:0-10180 GCA_037134535.1 bacterium | reverse complement strand
ATGGCACCTGGGGCCACGGGACATCGGACAAGACAGCTGACGGCAAGTTACATGGTCCGATTCCACCGTACGGTGCCTTGAATCAGGCTGGGCTGGCCTGCTATCTCTCGCTCATTCTGGCGCAAAAGTGCGGTGTGGAGCATCCGGAGATACCAGCGGCGATTCTGCGCTCGAGTCAATTCTTCGGCTACTACGTCGGTAAGGGCGCCATTCCTTATGGGGAACATCCGCCAGTAGTCAATTCGAACAACGACAATGGAAAGAACGCGACCGCTGCTCTCGCATTCACGCTGCTTGGCCGGCGACGTGAGGCGCAGTTCTTTGCCAAGACCGTGATAGCCTCGTTCTGGGACCGTGAGTGGGGGCACACCGGTCCATTCTTCGGGTATATGTGGGGTGGTCCGGGTGCCGGGTGTGGCGGTCCCAAGGCGCTGGCTGCATACATGAAAGCACTGCGCTGGCAATTTGATCTGGCGCGACGGTGGGACGGTTCATTCGCCTATGACCCGACTTTCGGCGGTAATGGCGGTGACTACAACGAGTTCAGTACCACAGGAGCGTTCATGCTTACCTATGCCTTGCCGATGAGGAAACTTTGTATTACTGGCCGGGATCAGGTCAAAGAGAACTGGCTGAGCGACAGTGATGTCAATGAGGCAATTGTCTCCGGAGACTTCAATGCAGCAACGAACAGTACTGATGTGCTTATGAAGACCCTTGGTGACTGGTCGCCGGTTGTACGTAACCGGGCGGCACGTGCTTTGGCGGTACGGCCGGATGATGTGGTGTCACAACTGGTAGTCATGGTTGAAGGCCCGGATGCCAGTACGCGTCTGGGCGCCTGCGAGACGCTGGGATTGCTCAAGGATCGCTCCGTTTCAGCATTGCCGGTGCTGGTCCGGTTGCTTTCACATGATGACCGGTGGCTCCGGGTCAAGGCTGCTGAGGCGCTTAAGGATCTGGGCGAGTCGGCCCGGCCTGTGGCTTCAGATTTGCTCAAAGCTCTCGCGCACGGCGACGACTATGATTCCATGCAGTTTGCACAAGGTGCGTTGGCCTACACTCTTTTCTATCCTGGCGGTGCTCTGGATGGCAAGGGGCTGTTCGCTACTTCTATTGACGGTGTGGATCGGGAATTGTTATATCCGGCCATCCGCGCGGTCGCCCGGCACCCTGACTGTCGTGTTCGCGGATGCCTGCGATCAGTTTATACCCGCCTTAATCTTGATGACGTCAAGGCTCTGGCACCGGATGTCATCAGCTCAATTGAGAACATCGGGCCGAACAACACGATGTTTGCCAAGGGCGTGCAGCTTGCCGGAATTGAACTCCTGGCGCGGCATCATGTCGAAGAGGGGTTACGCCTGACAATGCTAATGGTCCGGTGGACCAGGTGGGGCAAGGCGGCTATCCGGCCGGCGGCGCTGAAGACCCTGAAACTTTATGGTGGGAATGCAAGATCTTCACTGCCTGAATTGAAGGCACTATATGAAGAGGAACGTTCCAGGGCTGAGAAAGATCGTCAGGACCTGAAGGATGAGACATTCAGGAAGGAAAAGAGGGCAAAAGAAGAAGGTGTGGAACTCAAGCCCATGACTCAGCGTGAACTCCGGCGCGAGTCCGAGATTGGATCACTAGCCCGGCTGTTCAAAGAAGTCATGGATTCAATTGATGATGATAAGGATCCGGTGAAGCTGGTTAAGGTTCTTGATCGCTGAGGAAATCTACCGGAGTATTGTGAAACACTGAAATACCGGGGGCTGAAATGCGCAAAGAAATAGAAGATCGCTACTACAAGGTAATGACCTATCAGCAGGTTGACCGAGTACCGGACTTTGAGTTCGGTTACTGGCCTCAGACTATTCGTCGATGGCTTCGTGAGGGGATGAAGGTTGAGCTGAACAGGGATGAACAGAATGAGATGTTCTCATGGAAGGTCGATCAGTTCATGGGTTTTGAGGGCGGTTATCACGGGTGGCTCCCGGTGCATGCAGGTATGAATCCGGGTTTTGAGCAGAAGGTGATTGAAAGGCGTTCTCACTCCATAATAGAGATGGATTCCTCTGGTTGTCTTGCCGAGAAGTATCTGAATGATCAGGAGGACAGCTCCATTCCGCACTTTATTGAATTTCCTGTCAAGACGCCGAAGGACTGGGAATCCATGAAGGAGCGGTACCGTATTGATGACCCTGTGCGAGCTGTGAAGACAAAGGATATTGAGCGGACGCGCAAGGATGTTGCTGAGGGGAAGATGATCACTATTAACTGCCCCGGTCCGTACGGCATGCTGCGGGCGTGGATGGGATTCGAGAATCTCAGTCTGGCGTTTTATGAGTACCCGGAAATGATCCATGACATGATCGACCACATGACGGAGCTGGTTCTTCATCAGCTCCGGCAGATACCGCTGGATATAGCTATTGACCATTCTTCGTGGTGGGAAGATATGGCCAGCAGGAACGGGCCGTTTGTCGGGCCGGTGATGTTCCGTGAGTTTCTCCAGCCGCAGTATCACCGCATACAGGAAGAATTGAAGAAGCACGGGGTTGTTATCGGGATAGTGGACTGCGACGGTAATCCGCACGACATTGTGGGGAACTGGATTGAGGAAGGCGTGAATATCATGTTCCCGGCCGAGGTGGCCGCTGGATGTGATATGTATGCCTGGCGAAGGGAATTCGGTAAAGAGCTGCGTCTCAGAGGCGGTATCGCTAAGACGCCGCTGGTGGAGGGCGGAAAGGCCATAGATCGCGAGCTGGAGCGGATCAAGCCTATGCTGGATCAGGGAGGCTATATTCCGCACCTGGATCACCTTGTCCCGCCCGATATCTCTTTCAAGAACTACATGGATTACCTCGACAAGAAGAGGAAACTGATCGGAAAGTGTTAAGCAGTCAGGATCTTCAGCTGAAAGGAGTTCATTTTGAACACGAACGACGCTTTACGATTGTGGTATCGCCAGCCGGCAAAAGAGTGGGAAGAGGCCATGCCTCTCGGGAACGGGCGGCTCGGTGCGATGATTTTCGGCGGCTGTGATCATGAACGGATTCTGATCAATGAGGAGACTGTTTGGACCGGTGGTCCCTATGATCCGTCCCGCGAAGGCGCCGCGAAGGCGCTACCGGAAATACGCCGCCTTGTCTTTGACGGCAAGTATCGAGAAGCCCACTACTTGTTCGGCCGGGAGATGATGGGGCACGCGCTGGAGCAGATGAAGTACCAGCCTGTCGGTAGTCTGCTCCTGGAGTTTGTCGGTGAAGGGTCTGTCAATGACTACTGCCGGGACCTCGATCTTGAGACAGCTGTCGCCTCTGTTGTTTGCCGACGCAAGGCCGTCCGGATGCGGCGCGAATGCTTTGTGAGCAGACCTGCCGAAGTGATCGTTCTGCGCCTTGAATCAGAGGCACCTGCATCCATTGCCTTCACCGCACGCCTGAGTGGTGGTGAAGATGGAAAGTTCGCGGCTGATGGTACGTGGTCTGCGAGCGTCGAAGGCACGGATACCCTTGTTATGACTGGCAAGTGTCCGTCCGAGCAGGGCATCGAAGGACGTGTCCGTTTCGAGGCTATTGTCAAGATAGTGCCTGAGGGCGGGACTCTGAGAACGTTGCCTGACGGAGGTGTCTGCGTTCATAACGCCGATGCTGTAACGTTATTGATATCGGCTGCGACCAATGTCCTCTCATATTGCGACATCAGCGGAAACGCGAGCACACGAGCGCGAACTTTCCTCAGGAAAGCCGATGGGCTTGATTACACTTCTCTGAAAAGCGCACACATTGCGGATCATCGCGCACTCTTCGGGCGGGTCAGTCTGGAACTTCCTTCGACCACAGCAGCAGATCTGCCTACTGACGAACGTCTGAAGAGATTCACTCGCGAGTCGGATCCACAGTTCCTTGCACTTTACTATCAGTTCGGCCGTTACCTTCTGGCTGCGTCCAGCAGACCCGGGTGTGTCCCGGCCAATCTGCAGGGAATATGGAACGCACAAATCAATCCGTCCTGGCAGAGTAAGTATACATCGAACATCAACCTCGAAATGAATTACTGGCCTGCCGAGGTGTCAAATCTGCCTGAATGCGTAGAGCCACTTGTTTGCATGGTGGAGGGACTGGCAAAGACCGGCAGTGCTGTTGCCAGGCGGCATTATGACGCTTCGGGCTGGGTCTTTCATCAGAACGCTGATCTGTGGCTTGCATCAGCTCCGATGGATGGTCCGGCATGGGGGACGTGGACAACTGGCGGTGCATGGTTGTGCCAGCATCTTTGGGAGCAGTTCGCCTATTCACGTAATGAGGCGATTCTGAAGAGGATCTACCCTTTGCTGAAAGGTTCAGCAGCCTTTTTTCTGGATACGCTCGTGGAACACCCTCGCCATGGATGGCTTGTGACCTGTCCTTCGACAAGTCCTGAAAACTTCCCGGCAGTTCCGGGTAATGGCGCTTTCATGGACGAGCATTTGAAGTTCAATATGCCAGGAACAACGATCTGTGCAGGACCGACAATGGATATGCAGATTCTGCGCGATCTGTTTGCACACTGTGCAGAGGCCGCGCGAATTCTCGGCATCGATGCTGAGCTGCAGAAACGTTGGCTGGCAACCAGGGACCGACTGGCTCCGATGCAGGTCGGCAGACTTGGCAACCTGCAGGAATGGATTGAGGATGTTGCCGATCTTGAGCACCAGCATCGCCACATTTCCCACCTTTATGGAGCTTTCCCGGGAGATCAGATCACTTTGGAGAAGACACCTGTGCTGGTGGAAGCAGTTAAGATTTCGCTGGCACAGCGGGGTGATGGAGGTACCGGCTTTGGAATGTCATGGAAGGCCGCCATATGGGCCAGGTTCCGTGATGGCGCGCATGCGTTGACATGTCTCACTAATCTAATGCGCGGTAACACGACGCCGAACCTGTTTTCAAAGTGTTTCACATCACCGCAGGTCGATGGCACTTTCGGTGCATGCGCGGCTGTTGCGGAGATGTTGCTTCAGAGTCATGGCGAGGTAATTCGCCTGCTACCAGCGTTGCCGATCGAGTGGGCTGACGGACTATTCCGTGGCCTCCGGGCCAGGGGCGGAATATCGGTTGATTGCGTGTGGGCTGCCGGACGTGTTCAGTCCGCGACTCTTCGTGCCGCGGTTGATGGCGAGGCCAGACTTGCTGCACCGGACGGGCAGCGGATTGTATGCATCAGGGATTGTGGCGGAGCGCAAGTTGTCTCGACAACTTCTGCTGGAAGTCTTTCATTTGCTGTTACCGCAGGTGGTGTCTATGACGTGGAATTCGGTGATGATGGATCAACTGTCCCGGTCACGCCTGTCAATCCGGAGCTGTTCCAGACTGACTTTCCGCCGTCATCGCTCTCTGAGCGACGGGCGCGGGTGTATGACGCAATCGGGGCGGGGGCACATGCTCTGCTTCAGGGAGCGTCTCCGTTGCTTGCATTTGAGGAGTTCCGGCAGAGTAACGATTTTTACTATCTCTGCGGCATTGAGGTTCCGCAGGCGTATTTGTTGCTGGATTCTGAGCGCCGGCGATCGACGCTCTTTATTCCACGCCGTGGCAATGCAGCTACAGATCATGGGTCTCATTTTGTTGCTGAAGATTCGGCAACGATCTGCCGTATGGCCGGCGTGGATGAAGTACTCGGGCTGGAAGGTCTTACTACGGCATTGGGCAGGGTGAAGACACTTTACATTCCGCAGCAGCCATCGCTGGTGTCGATGGAAACCCGCGACTCGCATGCCAAAGTAAACCGGTTGACTGCCTCGGATGAATGGGATGCGGAACCGCCACGCCACGCACGTCTGCTTGCGAAACTTCGGGGACGATTCCCCGGGATGGAGCTTCGCAATCTGGATCCGGTTATAGACAGGATGCGGTCAGTAAAGGATACGCGCGAGATTGATCTGCTGCGCATCGCTGGACGACTATCGGCACTGTCCGTAGTCGAGGCAATGAAGATGACTCGCCCGGGATTGAATGAGTGCGACCTGCATGCGCTGGCCAGATATGTGTTCCGGCGGCATGGCGCAAGAGGAGAGGGCTACCGTGCCATTGTGCCGAACGGGGAGAATATCTGGTATAATCACTATATGGCCAATCGTAATGTGCTGCTTGATGGGAATCTGGTATTAATGGATGCCGCGCCTGATTATCGCTACTACACCAGCGATATAGGTCGCATGTTTCCTGTCAATGGGCGTTACAATGCCTGGCAGCGTGAGCTCTACGGGTTTGTGATCGAGTATCACAAGGTTCTGCTCGCGCACCTGAGACCGGGGGTCACGGCCGATCTGGTTCTCAAGGAATCCGCCATGGTCATGGGCAAGTGGCTGGAAGCGCATCGACTTAGTGCCGGTGCCTACAGGCGAGCAGCTCAGGAGATGCTGACACGCCCTGGCCTCCTGTCGCACGCTGTCGGCATGGCAGTACATGATTCATGTTCATACAAAGACAGGCCGCTTGAGCCGGGAATGGTATTTGCAGTTGATCCTGAGTACTGGGTGCCGGAAGACCGCCTCTATATCCGCGTGGAAGATACCGTTGTAATCACTGACAACGGAATTGAAAACCTCACAGCTGCCGCTCCACTGGAACTGGAAGATGTTGAGCGGACCATGACTGAACCGAGCCTGTTTGACCGTTAGGCGAAGTCCATGTGGTAGCTGTAGATGCCTTCGCGCAGTTCGCTCTTAACCTTGCAGGGGGCACCATTAAGCACAGCCTGCATGGGCCGGTTCTCGCGGAGTACTTCGGCCGTGAACCCGCGTATACCATGCCGCTTGGCAATGTTGCACATTGTCTCGAGCAGGTGAGCCCCGATGCCCTTATTCTGCCAGATGTCACGAACGACGAATGCTACTTCCGCGTAGTTAGTGGTCTGGTCGAGGTAGTAGCGGCCAATTGCCACAAATTCTTCGCCATGCGATTCAGGAACGGTTCCAACAATGGCCAGCTCCGTACGGTGGTCGATATAGACGAAATCCTGCGTCTGCTTGCGCGACAGTTTCGTCATGTGCGACATGAACCTGTAGTAGACGGTAGCCTGGGATAACGCGTAGAACAGGTCCCTGAATCGTGACTCATCAGTTGGCCGAATTGAGCGGAAATTGATCGTGGTCCCGTCATCTATGAGGTAGGTGCTCCTGAAGTCCGGCGGTCCGACTGCAATCTTGCCTTCAATTCTGGCCTGATCGGGACGAATATACTTAGCTTCAACGGCTTCTTTGAAGAGTCTTGCACGGAAATCGGGATGTGCAATGGAGATGAGTGCTATGACGCGTTCCTGCACAGTCTTGCCGTGCAGATATGCGGCACCATATTCTGTCACAACGTAATGAACGTCGCCACGGGTTGTTACGACGCCCGCACCCGGACTCAGCCTTGATACGATTCGCGAGACGGCATCGTTCTTTGCGGTTGACGGCAGGGCAATGATGGCTTTGCCGCCCTGGGAACGCGCCGCGCCGCGATTGAAGTCGAGCTGGCCGCCAATTCCGGAGTAGAATTGGGCACCGAGCGAATCTGCGCAGACCTGTCCGGTGAGATCAACTTCCAGAGCCACGTTGATCGCAACCTGCTTGTGCTGACGGCTGATTATATAGGGGTCGTTAACGTACTCTGTGGGATGGAATGCAAACGCGGGGTTGTTGTTGACATAGTCGTACAGCTTTTGTGTCCCCATGCAGAAACTTGCAACAATCTTGCCACGGTCCAGGGTCTTCTTGTTACCAGTGATGACGCCAGATTCGATAAGATCAATGATTGTGTCTGTAAACATCTCGGTGTGTATGCCGAGGTCATGCTTGTTCCTCAGAAATTCGAGAACAGCCTGAGGGATCCTGCCTATGCCGAGCTCAAGAGTGGAGTGATCGTCAATCAGGGCAGCTATGTACTCGCCTATCTGCCGTGTCACGCTATTTGGAGCAGGCGGATGGTATTCAGTAATGGGCGTATCCGTTGGAATCAGGAGATCGATGTCGTTTATGTCAATCACACCTGAGCCGGTGGTCCATGGCATTCTCGAATTGACCTCGGCGATGACGAGGCTTGCATTCTCTGCGGCACTCTTAACGATGTCAACCGACACGCCGAAGCTGCACAGGCCCCTCTCGTTAGGTGGAGTTACTTGAATGAGTGCGGCGTCGAGAGGCAGTTGGCCGGCAGTGAACAGATGTGGAATGTCGGAGAGGAATACGGGTGTGTAGTCGCCCAATCCCTGCTGTACTATAGATCGCACGTTGTCCGCGATGAAAAAGCTGTTAACCCTGAAGCAGTCAGAGAGCTCCGGCGTGGCATAGGGAGCGTCTCCCATTGTAAGCAGGTGGACGACTTCAACATCGGCCAGCGATTTGCCTCGAGCAGCGAGCGCCTTTACAAGTTCTTGCGGCTGCCCGCAACCTGTTCCGATGAAGACGCGGTTACCGGGTCGTATTCTCGAAAGGGCCTCAGTCGGGGTGGTAATGCTGTTCTTGTACTTCTCCTGCCAGTTGGAATCGTAAGCTGGTAATGTTCGGTTGGTCATCTGCGAATCTCCGTTGAAGATAATGTCATTCGTGCGTCTGCGGCGATGGATTCTGATCCGATTTCGCCGACCATGAAAGGATTGATGTCCAGCTCAGTGATCCGGGGAAAATCGGTGACCAGCTGGCTCATGCGCTGGAGACCCATCGCTATTGCATCCAGATCTACACTTGCCTGGCCGCGCGTACCTTTCAGCATGGCAAATGACCGGGTGCTCTCAAGCATCTGCATGGCTTCGGCTTCAGTGATAGGCGCGATGTGGAATGCCACATCCTTCATCACTTCGACAAAAATTCCACCAAGACCGAACATCAACATGGGCCCGAATTGCGGATCCCGGGTCATTCCCAGAATAATCTCGCGACCGCGTTTGCACATTCTCTCAATGTAGACGCCGTGAATTCTGGCTCCCGGTACTCTCTGAATGACGCGAAGCATCATCAGGTCAAAGGCATCCCGCACCGCCTGTGGTGAGTCAAGATTCAATCGTACTCCGCCGACGTCGGATTTGTGGATGACGTCTGGCGATACGATCTTCATGGCGACCGGGAATGAGACCCGTTCTGCGACCTCCACGGCTTCGTCGACGTTCGCAGCCAGTTGCCCTGGCAGGACGCTGAACTCGTAGGCGCGCAGGACTTCTTTTGCGTATACTTCACCTATCTGAAACTGCCGCGTTTTAATATGACGGTTGAGAATACGTTCAACCCGGCGACGGTTGACCGGGAACCTGGTCAGGATCCGTGGCGGCCGTTTCAACCATTCGGCGTAGTCACACATCGCCTTGAGCGCGCCAACGGCACGATCAGGGTCAGTGTAGTCGGGCAGATTGCATGCCACGAGCTCGTCCCGGCCCGGCATTACGTCCGCACCGCCCATGAATGAGACAAGAATAGGCTTTATGCCACGGGACGCCTTGGCGATAGCGCGGGCCGTTTCGGCGGGCTTGGTCATTGCCTGAGGCGTAAGGATCACAATAATAGCATCAATGGAGGCGTCATCCTGGGCTGCTTCGATAGCCATGACATATCTGCTTGGGTCAGCATCACCAAGGACATCAATCGGATTACCGACGCTTGCCGCAGCAGGCAACTTGTGACGCAAGGCATCGGCGGCGCCCGTTCCAAGTGTTTCGACCTTCATTCCGAGCCGTTCCACTGCATCCGCCGCCATGATGCCGGGGCCACCGGCATTCGTTATAATGGCAACGTGGTCGCCCTTCGGGAGAGGTTGCATTGCAAAGGCCGTCGCGTAGTCGAACAGCGATTCGAATGTGTCTGCCCGCACAATCCCTGATCTCTTGAAGGCTGCACCGTAGGCAATGTCGGCTCCGGCAAGACTGCCTGTATGTGAGGATGCAGCTTTTACACCAGCTTTAGTTACGCCGGCCTTGAAGATCACGACTGGCTTCTTAGACGCGGCATTCTCAGCTTGCTTCATGAAATCATCGCCCGAGACAATGTTCTCGAGATAACCGACAATTACCTTTGTCTGCGGATCGTTTGCAAATGACTTCAGAAAGTCGCTCTCGTTCAAGTCTGCCTTGTTGCCCATGCTTATCAACTTTGCCAGGCCGAGGTGTCGCGCAGCAGCCCAGTCGAGAATGGCAGTACATAGCGCGCCTGACTGTGAAATTACCGAAATGTGAC
>JBAXMA010000077.1:0-10437 GCA_037134535.1 bacterium | reverse complement strand
CAATGAAACTGGCCGCACAGGGCAAGGCTCAGGGCTACTCCATCAAAGACCCGCAGCGTCTCCTGGTACTCGCCGCCGAGTGGGGCGTCAAAACAGATGGCCGCAAGATCGAAGAAATCGCCATCGAGATGGCAGACCTGGCTCTGAACGAATTCAACCAGCAGGAAGGCGAGATCAAGTATCCGTCCCTGCGCGCACCGGCAGCGACTCTCAAGATCTGGCGCGATCTGGGTCTTATCCCTGTTGGCGTGGAACACGAAATTGTGGAAACGCTCCATCGTACACACGAGGGTGTTGACGCCGACTACATCAACCTCATCATGCACGGAATGAGAACATCCCTGGGCGACGGTTGGGCCGGCGCCATGCTGGCAACCGATTTCGGCGACATCCTGTTCGGATCGCCCAAACCGGTTCGAAGCCAGGTCAATCTTGGCGTACTGAAAAAGGATCATGTCAATATCGTCTTGCACGGGCACGAGCCGACCCTTTCAGAGATGGTGGTGGCGGCCAGTCGCGACAAGGAACTGATCGCACTCGCAAAAACGAAGGGCGCCAACGGTATCCTGGTCGGCGGCATCTGCTGCACTGCGAATGAAATTCTTATGCGCCAGGGCGCGCCAGTGGTCGGCAATTTCCTCCATCAGGAACTCGCCATAGCCACCGGCGCCGTGGATCTGATGCTTGTGGACGTGCAATGCATCATGCCGGCTCTGGTGGAACATGCAGCTAAGTTCCACACCAAGGTCATCACAACCAGCAAGAAAGCGCGGATCCCCGGTGCTACTCATGTCCAGTTCGAGGAGGAACACGCGTTCAGTATCGCGAAGCAGATCGTCAAGACAGCGGTCGAGAATTATCCTAACCGCCGCGCGGTGGACATCCCTGAGGGAAAGACTGATCTGGTGGCCGGTTTCACAGTTCAAAACACGTTCCAGCATCTTGGCGGCCGTTACCGGGCGACGTTCCGGCCTCTCAACGACGGCATCATCTCCGGCCGGCTCCGCGGCGTTGCGGCAGTTATCGGGTGCAATACCGTCAGGAAGACACAGGACGACAGCCATATCAAGATGGTGAAGGAGCTGATTGCGAACGACGTACTCGTCGTCATGACCGGCTGCGCAGCGACAGCCTGCGCCAAGGTCGGTCTGCTCCAGCCGGAAGCGGCTGAAAAATGGGCTGGCCCGGGACTGCGCGAAATCTGCGAAGCCGTCGGCATACCGCCGGTTCTGCACCTCGGTTCGTGCGTCGACAACAGCCGTATTCTGGTGGCCCTGTGCGAAATGATCAAGGAAGGCGGCCTGGGTGATAAACTTTCCGACCTGCCTATCGCCGGAGCAGCGCCTGAAGCCATGTGCGAGAAAGCCATCGCCATCGGGTTCTATTGTGTCGCCTCAGGCGCTTACGTGAACTACAGCCCGGCCATGCGGGTACTCGGAAGCCCGATTCTCACGAAGTTCCTCACAGAGGGAATTGAGGAGATAGTTGGCGGCAAATTCAGCTTTGAAAACGATCCAGTAAAGGCCGCTCAACTGATGATGGCCCACATGGATAAAAAGAGGGCTGCTCTCAAACTGCAGCCTTTGAAATATTCGAAGAGCTTCCTGACTGCGCCGGCAACGACGGAGCCAGTAAGCGAAGCTGCCCTTGCGGCCGTAAAGCTTGACGCGTCCACATCGGGCACAAAGAAGGGTTGCGCAGGAGGCCGGCCGTAACAGCGTATTAATCAACTGAACATAATTCAAAGAAGCACTCCGGAGGAATAAGAAACATGTCCAAGATCATAGCAAGCGCTGCAATACGAGGCGGCCATGAAATCTATCGGCAGGCAGAAGCCTTCTACAACAAGGCCATGACAGAGAAAGGTCCGGACACACTCGTGGCTTTTCCGGACACGGCATACTATCTGCCGATGTCTCACGCGTTGATGGGAATCAAGGTGGAAAAACTGGCCCAGATCAAAGAAATCATGGACCACGCCAAAGACCTGCTCGGACCTGCCCCCACTGACAAGTTGTGGTTCCCATACCTGGGAACAGCGCTGGATGCGGGCATAGCCACGCTGCTCTGCGAAGAGATCATCATGGTCCTGCGCTACCTCTACGCCCAGGAACCACAGAAGGATTGCAACGGATTCTTCTCCGACACCATTCTGCGCACCCTCGGCATTCAACTCGTGGACGGGCGCATGCCAGGTTTCGCCGCCATCCTTGGAGCCGCGCCGGACAGCAAAACCGCCGTTAAGATCGTGCGCGAATTTCAGAAGCGCAATATCATGGTTTTTGCCGGCTCATCGACCAATGGGGTCAGTATCATTGATCAATTGATCGAGGAGAAGGTACAAATGGGCTGGGACACGTACATCGTGCCCTACGGCAGGGATACGCTCAGCGCCATTTATCCGTTGAGCTGGGCCATGCGTGGCGCGCTGACCTTCGGCGGCATCAAGCCCGGTAATTCGAGAGCTTGTCTGGAGTACTGCAAGAACCGGGTCTTTGCCTTCGGCCTCACTCTTGGCGAAGTCGACGACATCAAGTACGCCACAGGCGCGGGAGCTATCGACATGGGCTTCCCAATTATTGCCGACACGCCGATTCCGCAGATTCTGCCTACCGGCATCTGCACATACGAGCACGTCGTTCACGAACTCAACCACGATGTCATCGTTCCGCGTTGCATCGAAATCCGCGGAGTCAAGGTCAGTGTCTCGGAAGTCGACATCCCGGTTCCATTCTCAGCGGCATTCGAGGGCGAACGCGTCCGTCGTGAGGACATGCACTGCGAGTTCGGCAGCAAGTACTCCAAGGCCTTCGAGTTCGTACGCATGCGGCCAATGGAGGAGCTGGAAGACGGAAAGATCGAGGTCATCGGCCCCGATATTGACACGGTTGCGGTGGGCGGCTCCCTACCCCTTGCAATCATGGTCCAGGTGGCCGGCCGCGCAATACATTCCGACTTTGAGTCCATTATCGAGCGGCAGATGCATCACTTCATCAACTATGCCATGGGCATTTTCCACATGGGCCAGCGGGACATCGTCTGGATCCGCATCAGCAAGGATGCCTTTGCCAACGGATTCCGGCTGAAGCACCTTGGCACAATCCTGCACGCCCGTATCCATGACGTCTACGGAAAGATCGTGGACAAGGTCCAGATAAAGATCATCTCCGAGGATGCAAAGGTTAAGGAGCTGATAGAAGTTGCCCGAAAGGCATACGGTGAACGTGACGCGCGCCTCGCCGGTATGACCGACGAGAGCGTGGACATCTTCTATTCCTGCGCGCTGTGCCAGTCCTTTGCGCCGAACCATATCTGCGTCATAAGTCCCGAGCGGCTTGGACTGTGCGGCGCCTATAACTGGCTCGACGGCAAGGTCGCTCATGAGATCGACCCCAGCGGCGCTAACCAGCCCATCAAAAAAGGGCGTGTTATTGATATCAAGCTGGGTGAATGGGAAAACACAAATGACTTCGTCTACCAGCATTCCAACAGGGCGATTGAGAGGGTAAGTCTCTATTCACTGATGCAGAACCCCATGACTTCCTGCGGCTGCTTTGAGTGCATTCTCGCACTCGTACCAGAGGTCAACGGGTTCATGATCGTGAATCGGGAATTCCCCGGCATGACGCCCTGCGGCATGAAGTTCTCGACACTCGCCGGCTCTGTAGGCGGCGGAAACCAGGTGCCGGGCTTCCTCGGTGTGGGCCGGATGTATGTGTTGAGCCGGAAGTTCATCCCCGCCGACGGCGGACTGAAGCGGCTCGTGTGGATGCCAAAGGAACTCAAGGAGTTCTTCGGCGACAGGCTCAAGGCCAGGGCCGCAGAAGAGGGCGTGCCCGATCTGATGGACAGAATTGCGGACGAAACACAGGCTACGACCGGAGAGGAACTGCTCGCATATCTTACGGCAAAAGAGCACCCGGCACTGACGATGGATGCATTGATCTGACAATAAACAAGAAAGAGGGGGAAATATGGCACTGAAAGCGCTGGACATATTCAAACTGCTGCCCAAAACCAACTGCAAGAAGTGCGGATGCCCGACATGTCTGGCGTTCGCAATGAAACTGGCACAGAAACAGGCCAGTCTGGATCAATGTACTGACCTGTCTGCCGAATCCAAGTCGGCTCTTGAGGGTTCATCCGCGCCGCCGGTCCGCCTGATCACAATCGGCTCCGGCGAAGGCAAGGTTGAGGTCGGTAATGAGACGGTCATGTTCCGTCATGATGAATCATTCTATCACCAGCCCGGCATCGCCGTTCTCGTATCAGACAAGCTGTCCGACAAGGACCTCGACGCCAAAGTCGCAGCCATTGCTAAATTGAAGTTCATCCGGGTGGGCATGGAATTGAAGATCCGGCTGGTCGCGGTCCAGAACGACAGCGGCGCGGCAGAACCTTTCGTTAAAGCTGCAGCGGCAGTGCAGAAGCTCGGACTCCCGATGATACTGATGTCAGCGGAAGCCGCACACATTGAAAAGGCACTCGCTCAGGGTTCGGCCCACAGGCCGCTGATACATGCTGCAACGGAAGAAAAATGGGAAAGCTTTGCGCGCCTGGCCAAAGAAAAAAGCTGCCCGCTTGCGGTGTCGGCACCGGATCTCGATCGTGTTGCCGCACTGGCGGAGAAGGTAAAGGGCGCCGGCGTCGAGGATATTATCATCGATCTGACGGCTCAAACCGCAGTCGATACCCTGCAGGCGCTGACAGCGAGCCGCCGGCTTGCGCTCAAGCGCAAGGCCAAGGGTGTAGGCTATCCGGCCATGGTCGTCAGCAAGGTTGCCGATCCGCTCGCCAACCTGTCTGATTGCAGCGCATACACGGCCAAGTACGCCGGTATCGTTGTAACGACTCTGGACAAGCCGGAACAGCTTCTGCCCATCCTGACGGTAGCGCAGAACATCTACACGGATCCGCGAAAGCCGATCCAGGTGGAAGCCAAGCTGTATGAAATAGGCGCAGTCACCCCGCAGTCGCCGCTCCTGATCACGACTAACTTCTCGCTCACCTACTACACAGTGGAAGGCGAAGTTGAAGCATGCCGTGTTCCAGCCTATATCGGTGTAATCGATACCGAAGGCACTTCGGTGCTGACAGCCTTCGCGTCCGACAAGCTGACTTCGGAAAAACTGGCAGCATTCCTGGCATCCGACGAAATCAAGAAGAAGATAGGCCACAAAAAGGTCATTCTGCCCGGCTATATATCGGCAATGAGCGGTTCGCTCAAGGATGATTCCGGATGGACTGTTCTGGTCGGTCCCCGCGAGGCCAGCGGAATATCGAAGTATCTGAAGACAGTCTGGCCTACTGCATGAAGACATTCACGGTAACATTCCTACCTGACAACAAAAGCGTTGTGGCGGCAAAGGGCAAGACGCTGCTCCAGGCGGCGCAAGCCGCCGGGATCAGTATCAACAGCGTTTGCGCCGGCGACGGGGTGTGCGGAAAATGCAGGGTCCTTGTCAAGTCCGGCAAGGTCACAGCCAATCCGAACATGTTCCTGAAACGCCGCGAGATTCAGAGGGGAATGGCTCTGGCCTGCCAGACGACCGTGGATGGCGATGTTGTGGTTGAGGTTCCACTCGAGTCGCGGATCGGGGGAGTTCCTCAACTCGCATCCGAGGATGCCGTGAGGTTCGGGCGCGTCACTGAGATTGTCGGGGAGGCTGCCGCCTTCCCGTACAAGCCAGTGTGCAGAAAGCTGTATCTCAGTCTGCCGCCACCGACAATCTCAGACTGTGTACCAGACCAGGAGCGCCTCTTCCGCGAGGTACTGAAGAGTTATCCCGCCACGGTCATGCAGATCGGCCTCTCAGTGTTGCGGCGGCTTGCCGAGGTGCTGCGAAAAGCCGACTGGAAAGTTACGGTCCTGCTAGGGCAGCGAGGCAAGACTCTCGAAGTCGTTGACATCGAGCCCGGTGATACTTCAGAGCACAATTTCGGAATAGCAGTGGACATAGGCACCACGACAGTTGTAGCCCATCTGGTTAACATCAACAATTCCGTCACCATCGCCACCAAAGCCAAATACAATTCGCAAATCCCCTACGGCGAAGACATTATCTCCCGGATCATGTGCGCATCCGACCCGGAACGACGGGAGAAGATGAAAGATCTTATTGTCAACGACATCAACGGCTTGATTGCCGCCCTGGTGACGGACGCCAACATGCGCCTGCACGACGTAAATTATGTAGTGTGCTCCGGCAATACTACGATGATTCATATGCTTCTGGCCCTTGATGCCTCAAACATCAGGCGGGACCCCTATGTGCCGTGCATCAACCTGTGCCCTACCGTTCGTGCCAGCGAGGTTGGCGTCACAATCAATCCCAGGGGCCTTCTCACCGCCCTACCCTGCGTGGCGAGCTATGTCGGCGGGGATATTGTGGCGGATGTTGTCGTCAGCGGCATGACCCGCTCCGCTGAACTCTCTCTTCTCATCGACCTCGGAACCAACGGCGAACTGGTCCTGGGTAACAGCGAGTGGATGGTCTGCTGCTCGGCATCAGCCGGCCCCTCGTTTGAGGGTGGAGGCATAGCCTGCGGCATGCGTGCGACCAACGGGGCGCTGGAGCGCATCACTCTGGGCAAAGGCGGTTGCGTTGAAGCACACACCGTGGTTGGCGGCGGCAAACCCCTGGGAATCTGCGGCTCTGGACTGATTGACGCTATCGGTGAACTCCTGCGAGTGGGTTGCATTGACCGGGGTGGACGTTTTGTGGTGGATACATGTGGGCAGCGCCTCCGCAGAAGCGAAGGCGGCGAGCTTGAGTTTGTCCTGTTTGCCGGAGAGGAGACAGCACTAGGCCGGGACATCATGCTGAGGGAATCTGACATCCAGAACCTTATCCGCAGCAAGGGCTCCGTGTTCATGGCTGCTGAGTGCCTGCTGGATTACGTCAATATGACTTTCCAGGACGTGAGCCATGTGTATATCGCCGGCGGCTTCGGCAACTATCTCCGGCTCCCGCAGGCGATAGGCATAGGCCTCCTGCCGGACCTGCCGCATGACAGGTTCCATTTCATCGGGAACGGATCGGTACAGGGCGCAAAGATCGCGTTACTCTCCGAGGACGCTCTCAAATACATGACCGACCATGTAGCCGCATCCATGACATACATTGAACTGAGCACTCACCACAAGTATATGAATGAATACAGCTCGTGCCTGTTCCTTCCACATACCGATATAGAAAAATTTCCGTCCGTAACCGGCAAACACGGCCATGTCGCGACTCCTACGGCAGGAGTGACCGCGGGTTAGGAGCAATATGTCATTAAAAATAGCGATAGCTGGTAAAGGCGGCACAGGCAAGACAACCCTGTCGGCATTGCTCTGCCGTAGTCTCATGGAACGGAAATTCAAGCCCCTGCTTGCCGTGGATGCAGATCCCAACAGCTGTCTGCCGGAGAAGCTCGGCGTAACTGTGCCGGACGACAAAACCGTTGGTCAGCTTCGCGAAAACCTGCGGGCCGAACCTGACAAGGTGCCACAGGGAATCTCCAAGACAGAGTGGGTTGAACGCCTGATCAACGAGGAAGTTACGGAGGCACTGGGTTTCGATGTTATCGTTATGGGCCGGCAGGAAGGTCCAAGCTGCTATTGCTATATCAACAACCTCCTGCGCAACTGCATCGAAAAGATCGGCGAGCAGTATCGCGCGGTCGTGGTTGACAACGAAGCCGGGCTTGAACATCTGAGCCGGCGCACAAACGGGCGCATCGAGATCATGCTCGTTGTATGCCAACCCACAGTTAATGGCGCCCGGACTGCCGTGCGCATAAGAGACATCATGCGCAGCCTGGAACTGGAAGTTCAGCACGCTTATCTGGTCATTAACCAGTCAGACGGCACCATGTCGCCGCAACTGATGGATGAATTCAAGAAGTCTGAACTTGAGATTGTCGGATATATCCCGTCAGACCCCATGCTTGCACAATTTGAGATCGAGCGGAAATCGTTGATGGAACTGCCTGCGGGATCAGTGGCCCTGCAGTCGGTAGAGAAAATGGTAGATGAAGTCCTGAAGAGGAGGAACAAATGAGTATACTGACAGACGCGAAAGAAAAATGGGGTGGAGCCATCGGTACGCTGACCATCGGGGCGACCAAGGCAGAAGGCGGCACAAGAACATCCAAGGTCACAGTTGGAGGATCTGCAACGCTGCCTTTCATGAAGTTTGAGGGTGCAGCTACAACCCGGCCGGCTGTCGCCATAGAGATCTGGGATACGCCACCGGATGACTGGGCTTCCCCGCTTACCGATGCATGGGGCAGCGTCATGAAGTCGCCGGCTGACTGGGCCAAAAAGGCGGTCCAGGAATGCGGGGCGGATCTGATCTGCCTGAAACTTGCCGGAACACATCCTGACTTCGGCGACAAGACACCGGAGCAGGCTGCGGCTGTTGTAAAATCTGTGCTGCAGGCCGTTGGCGTGCCTCTGATCATCTGGGGTTCCGAAAACGATGCAAAGGACAATAATGTCCTGCCACGATGCAGTCAGGTTTCAGCCGGTGAGCGGTGCCTGATCGGCGCTGCCACTGAGGATAACTACAAGACCCTTGTAGCATCCTGCCAGGCCGACGGTCACTCCCTGATTGGCCTCAGCCCGATCGACATCAATATCGCCAAGCAGATCAACATCCTGGTCTCCGAGATGGGATTCCCGATGGACCGGGTGGCTATGTACCCGACCACAGGCGCCCTCGGATACGGGCTGGAATACAGCTATTCGATCCAGGAACGCGGCCGTCTGGCTGCCCTTGGTGGCGACAAGATGATGGCCATTCCAGTCATCTGTATGGTCGGCCAGGAGGCCTGGCGGGCAAAGGAAGCCAAGGCGTCGCTCGAGGAACAGCCTACATGGGGCGATGCCTCCATGAGAGGCATCTACTGGGAACTTGCAACAGCGGTTGCACTGATGCAGGCAGGAAGTGATATCTTAGTAATGCGTCACCCGAAAGCAGCAGTGGCGCTCAATGACACAATAACTCGTCTGGTAGGTTGAAAGGAGACAGCATGTACGTTATCGGTGAGAGAATTAACGGAATGTTCACAGTGATCGGCGACGCCCTGGCGGCGAAGGATCCGAAGCCGGTTCAGCAGATGGCAGAAAAGCAGCTTGCGAACGGAGCCGATTGTCTGGACATCAACGTCGGGACACGGGTGCCCAAAGCAGAGCGGGCAGCGGCAATGAAGTGGCTGGTTGAAGCGGTCCGGGAAGTGACCGACAAGCCGCTCTCGATCGACAACCCCGGCATCGACACGGTCCGTGTGGGATTGGCCGCCGCCTGCAAGAAGGGCCGTGGCATCATCAACTCCACGACCGGTCAGGTTGACAAACTGGCTGCGTTCATGAAGCTTGCCGCCGAATTCCATGCCGGAATTGTCGGCCTCTCAATCGACGAGAACGGTGTTGCCGCGACAGCCGATGCAAAAGTGGAGATCGGCATGCGGACGATAGCCGCAGCAGCAGAAGTTAACGTCTCTCCTGAAGACGTTTATCTGGATCCGATCATCCTGCCGGTGAACTGCGACCAGAAGACACCCGGAATCGTGCTGCAGACGATCGCCCAGTTCAAGATGCTGAGCGATCCTGCGCCTCACGTGGTTATCGGGCTCAGCAACCTGAGTCAGGGCGCGTCAGAGCGGCCGCTGATCAACCGTACGTTCCTTGCCCTCGCAATAGGGGCCGGGCTCGATGCGAGCATACATGATCCGCTGGACACGGAACTGACCAACACAATGATCACCGCAGAACTGCTCATGAACAAGTGCATCTACAGTGATTCATACTTGAAGGCCTACCTGCAGAAGTCGTAACGGCATTGACCTCAACCACTGCGGGGGACGACACTGCGAAAGCTTGGCAGGTCGTCTCCCGGGTGCACTCTCCTCACCGACCAAGTCCTTCAGGTGGTGGCATAACCGGCATCGGTACATGGTCGACCTGAACACTGTTCATGGTCATGCTGCCGATGAAGAACAATGGCAGCATCATAATGCTGGAAGTTACCGCTCCATTGTAATGTCCGGTAACCAGCGAAGTCTTCCCGGTCCTGACGCACTTGACGGTATCAATGAAGTCTATGAACGGTTTCAGCACGTTCGCCATGTCAACTTTCTGCGCGTTGTTATTCAGCATTTCGTGTTTAATCTTCGCCAACCCGTCTTCAATAATCCGCGCAGTCTGAGCAATGCCGTCTTCCTTGTCAGCAGAGATTGAAATCCTGAAATCGGTGCCGGCCCTGGTCTCGGTCGCCATCATGGTGCCCGAATCCAACAACGGGACATCGATGAATTTCTTGAGAGCGTCTGTCATCTCCACCGCCAGCCAGATCGAGCTCGTGATATCGATTGTTCCAATGAGTGTTTGCAGTTTCTTTCCAAGCTGCAGCTGGGGCTCTTTCGCCGTGAGGGAAGTTGCCAGAAGTG